>CAYTPH010000049.1:0-12730 GCA_964439635.1 uncultured Terriglobales bacterium | reverse complement strand
CGAGGAGCCGCCGCTGCCTGGCGCCGCGCCCAAGCCCGGACATCCGCTCGACCCGGCCGACGTCCAGACCCTGATCAGCAAGCCCGCGACCTCGGTCTCGCCCGCGGTCCGCTCCGGCTATGCGCCGCAGGTTTATTACTACTACCCGCAGGATGTGCCGCTGTTCGGCTACCCCTACGGCTACCCGCACGGCCTGCGGACGCCGCGCAGCTTCCACACCAACCAGCCCATGCTGCAGATCGGCCCCGGCGGCCCGAACCTGATCGTTCCTATCGGGCCCAAGCACAAGCCCAGGCCGAACACCCCCGTGCCCGCGACTCCCGCTCCCAGTAAGTGATCGTCACAAAAGAGAAAGGCCGGCGTTTCCGCCGGCCTTTGTGATTGCGCGGGACTTACTCGGTTGTGGTCTTGGCCACGTCGCCGACCTTGAAGCCGCTGCCGGTGACGATCTTGGCTTCGGCCGAGCCTTCGTCCAGCGTGGTCACTTGGATGACGCCGATCTGGCTGGTCATGCGGCGGATGACCTTGCCGGTGGCCGGGTCCTTGATCTCGCGGGTCACGCGCTCGACCGACAGCTTGTCGCCGGCCTTGAGCCCGGTCTTGGAGCCGACATTCAGCACCACGTTGCCGGCGTCGATGAAGGCGATCAGCCCCTCCACCGTGATGGTGCGGATGGCCAGCTTGTCGTTGCCGGCGACGATGCCGGAAGCCATCTGCTCGGTGGCCGCCTTCACGGCTTCGCCCAGGATGGTCTCCTGGAAATCGGAGCTGCCGAAGTCCACGTTCCCGCCGCCCCAGCCGCGCCAGCTGCCGCCGCCGCCCAGCAGCGAGGTGCTGGAGCGCGTGGACTCGCCGCGCCCGTCGGAGACCACCAGGATCTCGCCGGTATCGATGTCCACCACGCGGGCGTCCACGGTCACGATGGCCTTGGACTTCTTGCGGCCGAAGCCGCCGATGCCGAAGCCGCCCCAGCCTCCGCCTCCGCCGCCCACCTTCACGTCCTTGTTGTCCATGCCGAACTGGGTGATGGAGCCCAGGATGATGGCGTCCACGCCCAGCAGCTTGCCGATGCGGGCGGCGCTGGCCGGATTGGCGCGGTCGCTGTTGGAGAAGTTCTGCTCCGCCAGGATCTTGTCCAGGGCGGCGCGCTCCATGACGGCGTAGGTGCCGTCTTTCACCAGGTTCTTGACCAGCAGGTCGCGGATGCCGCGGCCCACGTCAATATTCTGCCCGAACAGGGCCTGCACGGTGCCGTACACCGTTCCGTACTCGAAATCGAAGACGGCGACGCGCTTCTTGCGCTGCTCGGCGGCGGACGCCAGCACCGACAGCAGCGCCACCACGGCGGCGATGCGAACCACTCTCTTCATAACAACTCCTCTGGCCTGGACTGGGGGAGAGCGGATTGTACCGCAACCCGGGCGCTGCAGCGGTGATGCTTCGTCCCAGATCCGGCCCGGCAGCTCTCCTTCGCGGGCCAGTTATATCACGAGACGGGCTGCTCTTTACGCACCGGGTCGTGCAACCCGAGGGAGACTTGGAGCAGGTCGTCGCCCACGTAGCGGGTGCGCAGGATCTCGTCGCCCAGGGGGACGGAGATGATCTCGGTGCCGCGCAGCGCCATCATCACTCCGAACTCGCCGCGGTGGATGGCGTCGATGGCGCCCATGCCGTAGCGGGTGGCCAGCACCCGGTCGAAGGCGCTGGGGGTGCCGCCGCGCTGCAGGTGCCCCAGCACCACGGTGCGGGTCTCGAAGCCGGTGCGGCGCTCGATCTCCCGCGCCAGCACCGCGCCGATGCCGCCCAGCCGCACGTGCCCGAACTCGTCCTTGCCGAACTCGGTCACCACCGGCGCGCCGTGAGAGGGATCGACGTCGGTGGCCAGCTTGGCTCCCTCGGCCACCACCACGATCGAGAAGTAGCGGCCGCGCTCGTGGCGCTTGCGCAGCGCCGTGGCCACCTCGTCTATGTCGAACGGCCGCTCCGGCACCAGGATGACGTCGGCGCCGCCGGCCAGGCCGCTGTAGATGGCGATCCAGCCCGAATCGCGGCCCATCACCTCCACCACCATCACCCGGGCGTGGGCTTCGGCGGTGGTGTGCACGCGGTCGATGGCCGAGGTGGCCACGTTCACCGCGGTGTCGAAGCCGAAGCAGAAGTCGGTGCCGGAAAGGTCGTTGTCGATGGTCTTGGGCACGCCCACTACCTTTACGCCCTCAGCGTTGAGCTTGGTCGCGATCTTCATGGTGTCGTCGCCGCCGATGGCGATGAGGGCTTCGACCTCGTGCTTCTTCAGGCTCTCGATGCAGCGCTTGAGGCCGCCTTCGTGCTTGTCGGGATTGGTGCGCGAGGTGCGCAGGATGGTGCCGCCGCGCGGCAGGATGCCGGCCACCGACTCCAGCGTCAGCGGCATGGTCTTGTCCTCCAGCACGCCGCGCCAGCCCTCGAGGAAGCCGACGAACTCGTCGCCGTAGTGGAACAGGCCCTTGCGCACCGCCGCCCGGATCACCGCGTTCAGCCCGGGACAATCGCCGCCACCGGTAAGAATGCCTATTTTCATGACTTGCTCCTGGATAAGGACGTATGGATTGCTGCGCCGGGGGGCGGGGTGCGCTAAAATCGCCGCAGCACACCGCCAGCCGGACCCTTTGATTCTAGCTGTTTTGTCGGCTGCGTCATATGGACGAAAACCGGCAACCCGGCCTGTTGCGCCGCCTCTGGCGCCTGGGGTTCTGGAGCCTGCTGTTCGCCCTCCTGGGACGGCTCCTGACCGTCCTGCCGATGTCCATCCTGCGCTTCTTCCTGTGGGTGCTCACCCACACCGTCTACCGGCTGCGCATCGAAGGACGCGACAACATCCCCGCCACCGGCGGGGCGCTTTTTGTCTGCAACCATCTCTCCTTCATCGACGGCATGCTGCTCACCGCCGCCACCCACCGGCCGGTGCGCTTCGTGATGTACAAGGGCATCTACGACCACCCGGTGGTGAACCCCTGGGTGAAGATGATGCGGGCCATCCCCATCTCCGCCGACCTGCGGCCGCGGGAGATGATCCGCTCCTTGCGAACCGCCAGCCAGGCCATTCGCGACGGAGAGATCGTCTGCATCTTCGCCGAAGGCCAGATCACCCGCATCGGCCGCCTGCTCACCTTCCGCCGCGGCTTCGAGCGGGTGATGAAGGACGTGGACGCGCCCATCATCCCCGTCCACCTGGACGGCATGTGGGGCTCCATCTTCAGCTTCGATCGCGGCCGCTTCCTGTGGAAGATCCCGCGGCAGATCCCCTACGAGGTCGGCATCAGCTACGGCAAGCCCATGCCGGCGAATTCCACGGCGGTCCAGGTGCGCCAGGCCGTGCAGGAGCTGCACTCCGAGGCCTACAAGCACCATAAAGGGCACATGCGTATCCTGCCGCGGGCGTTCGTGCGCGCGGCACGGCGCCATCCTTTCCGCTTCCTGATGGCCGACGCCAACACGCCCCACGTCAGCTTCATGTCGGGACTGACTAAGTCCATCTACCTGGCGCGGCGGCTGAAGCGGGTGTGGAACGGGCAGAAGATGGTCGGCATCCTGCTTCCGCCCTCGGTCGGCGGCGCACTCACCAACTACGCCGCCGCGCTGCTGGGCAAGATCCCGGTCAACCTGAACTACACGGCGTCGGAAGAGACCATCGCCGCCTGCGTGGAGCAGACCGGCATCAAGACCATCGTCACCAGCCAGAAGTTCCTGGAGCGGGTGCCGCTGAAGCTGCCGGGCAACGTCGTCCTCCTGGAGGAGCTGGCCGGCAAGCCCAGGCTGCACGAGAAGCTCACCGCGCTGCTGATGGCCTGGACCTTCCCGGTGCAGGTCATCGAGAAGTGGCTGGCGGGCATCGGCTACAGCGCCCAGTTGGACGACATGGCCGCCATCATCTTCTCCAGCGGTTCCACCGGCGACCCCAAGGGAGTGATGCTCTCGCACTTCAACGTGACCTCCAACATCGAACAGATGGGACAGGTCTTCATGCTGGTGCCGCGCGACCGCATCCTCGGCATCCTGCCGTTCTTCCACGTCTTCGGCTACACCGTGACCTTGTGGCTGCCGGTGGTGCTGGGCGTGGGCGCGGTCTATCACCCCAACCCGCTGGACGCCGGCGCGGTCGGCTCGCTGGTGAAGCAGTACGCGGTCACGCTGCTGGTGGCCACGCCCACCTTCCTGCAGACCTACACGCGCCGCATCGAGCCGGAGGCCTTTGGCTCGCTGCAGTACGTGATCGCCGGGGCAGAGAAGCTCTCGGAGCGCATCTCGCAGGCCTTCGAGGACCACTTCGGCGTCCGGCCCATCGAGGGCTACGGTTGCACCGAGTGCGCGCCGGTGGTGGCGGTCAACACCCGCGACTACCGCGCTCCCGGCTTCCGCCAGGTGGGCTTCAAGCGCGGCAAGATCGGCCACCCGCTGCCCGGCGTCAGCGTCAAGATCGTGGACCCGGACACGGGCGCGCCCCTGCCGCTCGATACCCCGGGCCTGCTGCTGGTGCGCGGGCCGAACATCATGCAGGGCTACTACGGGCGTCCCGACCAGACCGAGAAGGTGCTGCGCAACGGCTGGTACTCCACCGGCGACATCGCCTCGCTCGACGAGGACGGCTTCCTGACCATCACCGACCGCCTGTCGCGCTTCAGCAAGCTGGGCGGCGAGATGGTGCCGCACCTGAAGATCGAGGACAAGCTCCACCAACTCGCCGGCGTCACCGAGCACACCTTCGTGGTTGCGGGCGTCCCCGACGAGCGCAAGGGCGAGCGCCTGGTGGTGCTGCACACGCTGAACGATGAGCGCCTGGCGCCGGTGCTGGACAGCCTCGCCGAATCCGACCTGCCGCCACTGTGGAAGCCCCGCCGCAACCAGTTCTACCGCGTGGAGCAGCTCCCGTATCTCGGTACCGGCAAGATGGACTTCCGCCGCGTCCGGGACATCGCGCGGGAGCGATCGTCGCAATTGGTCAGCGCGGACTGAAATTCACCGCCGAGAACGCCGAGTCCGCCGAGGACAAAACTACCGCAAGCTCTCTTCCACTTCCGTGAGCCAGTCGGGTCGTTTGAGGACCTCGCGGGGCTTGGGGCCGTCGGGGGAGCCGACGATACCGTCCTGCTCCATCAGGTCGATGAGGTGGGCGGCGCGGCCGTAGCCGATGCGCAGCCGCCGCTGCAGCAGGGAAGTCGAGGCCTTGCCGAACTCGATCACTAGGCGCACCGCGTCTTCGTAGAGCTCGTCGTGCTCGCCCTCTTCGCCCTCGCCGCCGCCGGAGCCGCCGCCGTTCGCGTTTTCCTTCTCTTCCTTCGGCGCCTCCAGGAACTTGGCCTCGTACTGTGCCAGGCCCTGCGACCGCCAGAACTCGACCACGCCGGCGATCTCCTTCTCTGTTACGAAGGGAGCGTGCAGGCGCAGCAGGCGGGCGGAGCCAGCGGGAAGGTAGAGCATGTCGCCGCGGCCGAGCAGCGATTCCGCTCCGTTGCCGTCGAGGATGGTGCGCGAATCCACCTTGGTGGCCACGCGGAAGCTGATGCGCGCCGGAAAGTTGGCCTTGATGAGCCCGGTGATGACGTCCACCGAGGGCCGCTGCGTGGCCAGCACCAGGTGGATGCCGACGGCGCGCGCCATCTGCGCCAGCCGGGTGATGGACTCCTCCACGTTGTGGCCGTCGAGCATCATCAGGTCGGCCAATTCGTCGATGATGATGACGATGTAGGGGATGGGCCGGTGCTCGCTCTCGCCCTCCTCGAACAGGCTGGGCGTAGCCCCGTCGAAGCTCTTGTTGTACTGGTCGATGTTGCGGACGCCGCGGTCGGCCAGCAGCTTCAGCCGGCGCTCCATCTCGCGGACCGCGTTGCGCAGCGCGTTGGCCGCCAGCTTGGGCTCGGTGATGATGGGCGTATACAGGTGCGGCACGCCCTCGTACACCCCCAGCTCCAGGCGCTTGGGGTCCACCAGGATCAGGCGCACCTGGTCGGGAGTGGCCTTGTAGAGGAAGCTCATGATCATGGCGTTGATGGCCACCGACTTGCCCGAGCCGGTGGAGCCCGCGATGAGCAGGTGCGGCATGGTGTTCAGGTCGGCCGTGACCAGGCGGCCGTTGATGTCCTTGCCCATGGCCATGGTGAGCTTGGATTTCGAGCCCAGGAACTCCTGCGACTCGATGACCTCGCGCAGCCAGATGGTCTCGCGCTCGCGGTTGGGCACCTGGATGCCGACCGTGGACTTGCCCGGCATGCGCTCGATGAGGATGCTCTCAGCGCGCAGGCCGAGGCAGAGGTCGTCCGACAGGCCGGTGATGCGGCTGTACTTGATGCCGGCCTCGGGCTTGAGTTCGTAGGTGGTGACCACCGGGCCGGGGTTGATGTGCGTGACCTGGCCGCGGACGTCGAACTCGGCGCACTTTTCCACCAGCACGGTCGCCAGGTTCTTGAGCTCGTCCTCGTCGATGGCGTGCTGCTCGTCGGGTCGGTGCAGCAGGGCGCTGGAAGGCAGCTTGAAGCCGCCGGCCAGCTTCGGCAGGACGGTCTTGTGCTTGACGTCGGTATCGGCGCGGGTGCCCACCTCGATGTCGCCCGCGGCGGTTTCGATGGGCAGCGGGCCTTGCGGAGACAGGGGCGCCGGAACCGCGGGCGCGGCGGCCTCGGCCATCTTCTCGATGCCGGTCCTCTCGGCGGCCGGCAGCGGCCGCTTGGGCACCATCTGGGTGGTGACCATCGGCTTGGCGGCGCGGCGCTTCTCCAGGTCCCTCAGGGCGCGAGCCTTGGCCCGAGCGGTGCGCCAGTCCTGGAAGCGGTCCCAGGCGGCGAAGGCGAAGGCAAAGCGGGTCTCCACCCACAGCCGCAGCGCGCCGAAGCTGAAGGCGGTGGAGAGGTAGAGCGCCACCGCGATCACCGCCAGGCAGACGATGTAGGCGCCCACCAGGTTGAAGTAGTGGATAAGAGCGTCGCCGACGATGCGCCCCAGCAGGCCCTCGATGGGGATGACCCGCAACCAGCGCCAGTGCCACGGCAGCAGCCCCAGGAACGCCGGCACGAAGACTAGCAGCGAAAGGGCGCCGATGGTCTTGGCGCCAGGGGAGTTTACCGGCCGCGACTTGAACCAGCGCGAGGCCAGCATCCCCAACATCACCGGCAGGAGGAAGATGCCGATGCCGGCGAACTGCAGCAGCATGTCGCTGCCCAGCGCGCCCACCATCCCGATCCAGTTGCGGGCGGGGCGCGAAGCCGGGGCGGAGGCGGCGGTATTGAAGGAACGGTCGAGGGGCGAATAGGTCGCCAGGGCGAGGAAAAGGAGGATGGCGGAGACGAACAGCAGGAACCCGATCAGCTCGTTGAGCCGACGGTTGCCGGTCGGGGTGAACGCACGCGCGAAATGCTTCATGAGGGCGTCTTCACGCTAGCGGGGACAAAAACCCCCGAGCGTCCGAAGTACGCCAGAGCAAGCCGATTATGACAAAAAGGGGCAGAAAGACAAGTATTTCCGAGGGGGCGGGAGAGACTTACCACGGATCGCCACGGATTCTCAGGGATCTTACTGGAGGGTCGCCCAGGCCAGGACGGCCACGCCAACCACCAGGCGGTACACGGCGAAGGGCACGAACCCGCGCCGCCGCACCCAGTTCATGAACCACGCCACCACCGCGTAGGCGACGACGAAAGAGACCACGAAGCCGATGGCCAGCACGGTCCAGCCGTGGGGGTCTATCCCCGTTGCGCCCAGTGGGTTTGCGCCGTCAGGCTTCAAGGACTTGTAGAGGTCGTAGCCGGTGGCGGCGACCATGGTCGGCATGGAGAGGAAGAACGAGAACTCCAGCGCCGCCGGGCGCGACAGCCCAGCCAGCTGCCCGGCGGCGATGGTGGCCATGGAGCGGGAGACGCCGGGGAAGATGGCCGACAGCGTCTGGCACAGGCCGATCCAGATGGCCTGCGGCAGGGTCATGGCGTCCATGGTGGCGGTGGGCTTGTTGAAGGCGAGGAAATCAGCGCCGCCGCTGGGACGGCCGTCCACGTCGCCGAAGGCGCGGTCCACGATCCACATCACCACCCCGCCCACCACCAACGAGCCGCCCATGACGTACAGGCTCTCCAGGTGCTTGCCGATGGTCTTCACCATCAGCAGCGAGGGCACGGCGGTGAAGACGAAGGCGATCAGCGTCAGCGAGAGCGGGTGGTCGGCCGGCCCCTTCCTGCCGGGGAAGCCGCGCAGGAATTCGGCGATGCGCCGGCGGAAGTAGATGGGCAGGGCCAGGATGGCGCCCAGCTGGATGACGATGGTGTACATCTTCCAGTAGCCGTCGGCGAGCGAGACCCCCAGCACCGACTGCGCGATGCGCAGGTGGGCGGTGGAGCTGACCGGCAGGAACTCGGTCAGGCCCTCCACCACGCCCAGCAGCGACGAAAGGGTGTAGTCGTTGAGGACGAAGGCCCCTACCGCCACGCTGAGCACGGCCGCAAGCAGCTTGGGCGTAGGGTTCATTCGACGACCGGGGTATATACCGGTACGCCCTGCTCCACCAGGTAGGCGAGGCGCTGGGCGCGCGCGCCCCAGTCGCTCTGGCTCCAGCCGGCGGCGACTTTCTGGGCGAGCGCGAGGGCCTTCTGGCGGGCTTCGACGGACTTGTCGAGCTTGCCGTCCTCGCGGTAGAGCTCGATGAGCGCGGCCTGGCGGTACGCAGCCAGGTAGAGCGCCTCCGGCGCCTTGGCGGAGCTGGGGTGCTCGCGGGCAAACTCCTCGTAGACGTTGGCTTCCTTCTCCGGGCACTTGGCCAGCCCCTGCCAGTCGCCGCAGATCTTGTTGTCGAGCATGGCGAACTCCGCCAGCTCGGCCCACTTGCTGTTGGGGAACTTCTTCTGCACCAGCTTCATCAGGGTGGTGTCGATCTCGGGGCGCAGGCGCGCCTCGGGCTGGCGCCCGGCGGGGCGGGAGAAGACGTCGTCGCGGTCGATCTGCCAGCGGATGTCGGCGGCGCGGTAGAGCGCCTCGCCGGCCAGGGGCGAGTTGGGGAAGATGTCGTAGACGCGGTAGTAGAGGCGGCCGGCGTCGTCGGCGGCGCCCTTGCGTCCGCGGCGGCGCGAGGCCTCGGCTTCGGAGTCCACCGCCTCGCCGAAGACGATGCGGTCGCCGTTGGGCGTGCCCGGGCCGACGATGCCCTTGTCCAGCATCCACCCGGTGACTGCCTGGCCGGGGCCGAAGTTCACCGAGACGTGCAGCCAGTCCTTGGTGGTGCCGCGCGCCTCCACCAGGTCGAGGGTGCGGCCGCGCTCGGCTTCGCGCAGCTTGGGCGATTTCTTGTCGGGCGAGACGTAGATGAAGCCGGGACGGATGAGCACGGCGCGCTCCATCTCGGCCACGGCCGGCACGGCCAGGACCAGCAGCGACAGCAAGGCGGCTTTAGCTCTCAAAGCGGTGCTCCACATCGTGAGTAGGAAGAAGTTTACACGTTCGCGCGCAGAACGTCGGCCAGCAGCTGCGGCTCGACGTTACCGCCACTGATGACGGCGACCGTCCTGGCCGCCTTGGGCAACTCGGCGGCGCGGAAGAGGAAGGCGGCGAAGGTGACCGCACCCGAGGGCTCGGCCACCAGCTTGGCGTTCAGCGCCAGCAACCGCATGGCCTGGCGCACCTGGTCCTCGGTGACGGTGACGATGTCGTCCACGTAGCGGCGGACGTGTTCGTAATTGATGGGGCCCAGGCTCTGGGTGCGCAGGCCGTCGCAGATAGTGCGGGTGGTCTTCTCGGCCGGCCAGGTGACCAGGCGGCCGGAGCGCAGGCTCTCCTGGGCGTCGGCGGCCAGCTCCGGCTCGCAGCCGATGACCTTCACCTCGGGCCGCGAGAGCTTGATGGCGGTGGCGATGCCGCTCAGCAGCCCACCGCCGCTGACCGGCGACAGAACGCATTCCACGTCCGGCAGATCTTCCAGGATCTCCAGGCCGATGGTGCCCTGGCCGGCGATGATCCGCTCGTCGTTGTAGGGCGGGACCATGGCGTAGCCGTGCTGGGCGACCAGTTCTTCCGCCTTGGCCTGGCGCTCCGAGCTGGCAGGCCCGACGAAGACGACCTCGGCGCCCAGGGCCTTCGTGCTCTCCACCTTTACCGCGGGAGCGTTCGAGGGCATCACGATGACGGCCTTCAGCCCCATCGCCCGCGCGGCGTAGGCGACGCCCTGGGCGTGGTTGCCGCTGGAGTAGGTGATGACGCCGCGCTTGCGCTCCTCCTCTGATAGTGACGCCACCTTGTTATAGGCGCCGCGCAGCTTGAAGGAGCCGATGGGTTGCAGGCTCTCCGGCTTGAACCAGAGCAGGCGGCCGGGGTCGCGGTGGGGGCAGGGGAGCAGCGGCGTGCGCGCGGCAACGCCCTTGATCCGCTGCTGCGCTTGCCGAATGTCGTCGAGAGTGACCAAGGAAGACTGGAAACTCGAAACTCGAAACTAGATCTCCAGGATCACCGGCATGATCAGCGGCCGGCGCTGGGTGTTCTTCACGATGTAGCGCTTGAGGTCGGCGCGGATCTTCTCCTTGATGACGCCGTAGTCGGCCTTTTCCTCGGCGCTGGACTCCTCGAGGGTGCGCATCACCACGCTGCGGGCCTCGTCCACGAAGCCGTTCTCGGCGCCGGCGGCGGCGAAGCCGCGCATCACGATCTCCGGCGCGCCCTCGGCCCGCCCCGTCAGCTTGTTGATGGCGATGATGGGCAGGACGATGCCGTCCTCGCTGAGGTGGCGGCGGTCCTTGATGATCAGGTCCTCGACCACGTCGGCGGTGGAGCCGGAGTCGATGCACACGCGTCCCACCGTGACCTTGCCCGGCTTGCGCGCGCCCAGCTCGTCGAACTCCAGCACCTCGCCGCTCTCCAGCATCAGCACCTGGCCGACGGCGCCGTGCATGGAGGCGGCCAGCTCGCCGTGCCGCTTCAGTTGCCGGTACTCGCCGTGGATGGGGATGAAGTAGCGCGGCTTCACCAGGTTGATGATGAGCTTCAGCTCTTCCTGGCTGGCGTGGCCGCTCACGTGGACCGGCGGCGAGGAGCCGTCGTCGTACACCACCAGCGCCTCGCGGCGGAACAGGTGGTCCACCATGCGGTAGATGGCCTTCTCGTTGCCCGGGATGATGCGCGAGGAGAGCACCACCGTATCGCCGCGCTCGATCTTGGCGTGCTTGTGGTTGTCCACCGCGGCCCGCGACAGCCCCGACATGGGCTCGCCCTGGGTGCCGCTGATCATCACGCACACCTTCTCCGGAGGGAAGTCCTTGATCTGCCCGGGGTGGATCAGGGTGCCGTCGGGGATGTCCACGTAGCCCAAGTCCTGGGCGATCTCGGTGGATTCCGTCATGGAGCGCCCCACCAGCGCCACCCGCCGGCCGTGCTCCACCGCCAGGTCCACTGCCAGCTTGATGCGGTGGATGGACGAAGAGAAGCAGGAGATGAACAGCCGGCGCTGGGTGAGCTGGAAGACCTCGTCGAACTTGCGGCGGACGGCGCGTTCGCTGGGGGTGTAGCCGGGCCGCTCCACGTTGGTGGAATCCTGGAACAGCGCCAGCACCCCCTGCTTGCCGTACTCGGCGAAGGTGTGCAGGTCGAACAGCCGGTTGTCGGTGGGTGTGGGGTCCACCTTGAAGTCGCCGGTGTGGATGATGACCCCGAGCGGCGTGTGGATGGCCAGCGACACGCAGTCCACCAGGCTGTGCGTCACCTGGATGGGATTGATGGTGAACGGCCCCACGGTGAAGCGCTCCCCGGGGACGATGTCCTCCAGGATGGCGTTGTCCAGCAGCCCGTGCTCCTCCAGCTTGTTCTCCACGTAGGCCAGGGTGAACTCGGTGCCGTACACCGGGACGTTCAGCTCGCCCAGGATCCAGGGCAGGGCGCCGATGTGGTCCTCGTGGCCGTGGGTGAGGACGATGGCGCGTACCTTGCTGCGGTTCTCCAGCAGGTAGCTGATGTCGGGGACCACGATGTCCACGCCCAGCAGCTCGGCCTCGGGGAACATCAGGCCGGCGTCGATGACGATGATGTCGTCGCCCCAGCGCACGGCCATGCAGTTCATGCCGAACTCGCCGAGTCCGCCGAGCGGGACGATATGGAGCTTTCCGGAAGGCATCAGGGAAAGATGATGCTAGCACAGTGGGTTGCTGTGACGCCGTGCGCTACTCGCCCACCGCTTCCTGAACCACGTCGCTGGGGCGCTCGTGGCCGAACTCGCCTTCCCAGCGCGCCATCACCACCGTCGCCAGGCAGTTGCCGATGACGTTCACCGAGGTGCGCGCCATGTCCATCAGCTCGTCGATGCCGAGGATGACGAAGATGGGCCACTCCGGCAGGTTGAACGACGCCGCAGTGCCCAGCAAGATGACCAGGGTGGCGCGCGGCACTCCGGCCACGCCCTTGCTCGTCAGCATCAACGTGAAGACGATGAGCAACTGCTGTCCCAGGCTGAGGTGGATGCCCGCGGCCTGCGCCACGAAGACGGTGGCCAGCGACAGGTACAGGGTCGAGCCATCCAGGTTGAAGCTGTAGCCGGTGGGCATGACGAAAGCCACGGTCTTGCGCGGCACGCCGATAGCCTCCATCGCTTCCATGGCCCGCGGCAGGGCGGCTTCCGAACTGGTGGTAGCGAAAGCGATGGAGACCGGCTCGGCGATGGCCTTCAGGAAGCGCTTGATAGGCACCCGCGCCAGCAGCGCGATGGGCAGCAGCACTCCCAGCAGGAAGACGGTCAGCG
>CAYTPH010000048.1:2239-12868 GCA_964439635.1 uncultured Terriglobales bacterium | reverse complement strand
TGCAGTCTTAGCACCCGCTCGAAGCTGTATGACGGCTGGTTCAAGAACGTCAGTTGCAAGGTCGCGCGCTTCCTTCGCACCAATCCTCGTGTGTGTCGAGACTACTTCCTTGATTGCTGTCGCCAAGGCGATCCGGTATCGGTCAAATGCTTCGGGCTCCTCTCGTCGGAGGCGCATCACGACAGGCAGAGGAACATCCCGAAGCAACGGAACGGAATGCGTGAGATAGGGAAGCAATGTATCCGTTTTCGCGGCGATCTCATCATTCTTTCGCAACATCTGAAGCAGCCGGCCTTCCGCAGGCCGATCGGTCAGGTAGTAGGCACCATGTCGCAACCCATAGAACTGTTGAACCGCAACGTCCACACGCATAGGGTTGAACACCGTGTCGAGCACTTTTCGTTCTTGCACAACTTCATTGGGCACTCTGATTGTTCTCCTCTTGCCAACCGGGAGGCCTTTTGCCCAGGAGGGGATGCGGGGCAGCCGAACTGTCAACTGTCCGTGCTCCAAGAACTCTTCTGGTGCTTTGAACGTTACTGATGGCTCGCCGAATTCGTCAGGCGGCTCGTAGTAGACGGTGAAATGTGAAGCCGACGCCTCAGTCAGCCGACGAGCTGCTCGTTGAATGGCTGGATAACTCGGCAAGATGTCCCGCGCGTGCTCCGAACAATACGGAAGGCGGTTCGGGACCAAATGGACTATGCCGCTTTCCAGTAGCGGACGCAATTGCTGAAGAGCTAAGACTGACCCCGCGAGCCTATACCGCCCCGTGAAACCATCATATTCGTCAGCTTGAGGCTGCACGATCTCAAGCGGCAGGACGAGGTTGTCGGAGTACAAGGCCGCATACCTGGCAAGTATCTCGATCTTCGGTAAGCGACACTCATGACGAATGCACCCGGTGTCCCCGCGGAGTGACCCGCTGGCGAGGTGATTGAAACGCTCAAACGGAGCCGCCGCAATCGATTCCCTTGCGTGTTCTTCCTCGACAACTGCATGCCAGAGTTGATCGGCAAAGTCGCAGGTCTCCTTTAGCGTCCAGTCGGTCAGAATGCGTTCCTCGCCGCCGATAGTCGCCACACCCCTACTTTCCAGCAATTCAATGACTTTGCTCATACCGACCGGAGAATACAACGCAAAAGCAGAAAATTGTTGACTTTTCGCTTTATCTTCGCCCAGAATCAGCCTATGGCACTTACCAAGCGGCAACGCGAGCTGTACGACTTCATCTCCGAGTTCGTGCAGAAGAACGGATATTCGCCGTCGTTCGAGGAGATCGGCAAGGGACTGGGGCTGAGCTCACTGGCGACGGTGCACAAGCACGTCACCAACCTGGAGAAGAAGGGGCTGCTGAAGCGCGACTACAACCGCTCGCGCTCCATCGACCTGCTGCCGCCCAAGGGCATGCTGAAGCGGGCGCTGGCGGTGGCGGCGGCGGCCAACGCCGAGCTGCCACTGATGGGGCGCATCGCCGCCGGGCGGCCGGTGGAGGCGCTGGAGACGCCGCAGACCATCTCCCTGCAGGACTTCACCCGCTCCCGCGATGTGTTCGTGCTGGAGGTGCGCGGCGACTCCATGATCGACGAGCACATCATGGATGGCGACTACATCCTGGTGGAAAAGACGCAGGTGGCGCGCAACGGCGAGATCGTGGTCGCCCTGGTGGACGGGATGGAGAGCACGCTGAAGCGCATCTACAAGGAAGGCGAGAAGGTGCGGCTACAGCCCTCGAACGCGGCCATGCCGCCCATCGTGGTGGCGTCGTCGTCGGTGCAGATCCAGGGGAGGGTGATCGGGGTGCTGCGGAAGTATTGAGTTTCTGGCAGTTTGGTGATTTGGAACATTCCGAGCGAAGCGAGGAAGCCCTACCCAGCGGGCGCGGCGGGGGCCCCGGTCGCTCGGGATGTTTAGAAGAAGAAAGCTCTACCAGCCCCCGCCTCCCCCGCCCCCACCACCGCCGCCTGATGATCCCCCGCTGAAGCCGGAGCTGGAGCCGGAGGAGCGCGAAGCCGAGGCGGCGGCCACCGCCCCCGCCATGGAAGACGACACCGACGAGGCGAAACTCCCTACGCGCGCGGGACTGAAAGCGCTCCCGCGATACCAACCCGGCGAGTAGGCTTCCCCGCCCTTTCCGGCCGCGGCCAGGACGTCGGCAAACTGCTCCGACCACTGTTGTTCGACGTCCAAAGCCAGGGCGTAGGGCAGGTACTTCTCGAAGGTTTCGGGGGTCCTGGCCGCGGGGAAGAGGACGTTCATGCGGTCCTGCTCGGTGGCGGCCAGGAACATCTTGAAGCCCTCGATGCGGTCGAGCAGCAGCCGTCCGGCGCTGGTCGGGGCCTTGAGCAGGTTGTAAAAGACGATGTTCAGGACCACGATGGCGGCCAGCACCGCCAGGCCGAAGAACCCGGTGGCGGCGGTCAGCATGGTGATGCCGGCGATCTCGCCGCCGATGAATGGGATGGAGAAGGCGCTCAGGAACAGCGCGCCCGCCTTGCTGCCGATGCCGCCGGCCAGCGCCGCCTTCCATGCCTGCCACACCGACTTGAGCAGGAACGCGACGCCCAGGCTCCAGCCGGTGAGCCACACGCACATGAACAGGCCGACGAACTTGGCCTCGCCGGGGGCGGAAGCGGCGGCCGCCACCAGGGTCGCCGCCGACAGCACCACGCCCGGCCACAGGTATTTGGTGTTGGTGAGGAAGTAGACCGTCTCCAGACTCGACTTGAGCTTTTCCTTCAAGCCGCTGAGGGCGGCCTGGACCTTCTCGCGGTTGGACTGCTTCAGTTCGACCTCCTGGGCGGAAGCGAGCAGCTTGTCGGCGACCACTTTCTCTTCCGGGCTGAGGCGCTTGCCATCGGATTCGCGGGTGCGCTGGAGGATGAAGTCGCCGTCTTTCTCCTGCTTGATGGTCAGGAACTTTTTGACCGCCATGTTGATGATAGCGGCGGAGAGGACGCGGTCGTCCCATCCCATCTGGGTGAGGTAGCGCATGGCGGCGGGCGACATGCCGGCGGGAGGCTCGTAGAGCGGCATGATGGTGCCGCGCTCGGGATCGCGGCCGACGCGCGACCAGACCGCGAAGTAATACGCGAAGACCGCAGCCAGCCCCAGCAGCGCGATCAGTGCGGGGCGGTTGTCGCGGAAGAACCAGCCGAGCCTTTCCTGGTTGGTGGGCGGGGTGACAAAACCCTTCGGCCAGGAGACGGCGATGGTCAGGCCTTCGTAGGCTTCCAGGGGGCGGGTGGCGCGGAATTCGGCGCGCGGGCCGCCCTCGACCTGGGCCTCGTATGCCTGCTCGGTGGAGCCCTGCGCGCCGGTGTAGCCGATGGTGCGGACGTCCTCGCGGCCGATGCCGGAGGGCAGGTGGACGGTGGCTCTCGCCTCGTCGATGGGGAACATCCAGCCGTTGCCGGTCGCGTTCCAGTAGAGCTCGTCGTGGTCCGCGAAGAATCCGAGCTGGCGGCTGGTGCGGTAGGCGAAGGTGTAGGTGTACTCGCCGGGGTCGAGGACGACGTCCTCCTGGCCGAAGTAGATGCGCTCGCCGTTGGAGATGTGCTGCGAGTGCCAGGGCTCGGGGCGGCCGTCGCGCAGGACCTCGGTCACGCTGAATTCGACCACCACGCGGTTGCCGAGGCGGTCGCGGTAGCGGGTGGGGAAATCGCGGTAGATGCCGCGGCGGATCTCCTGGCCGAGGGCGCGGACGCGGATGGTCTCGCGCACGTCCATGGTGGAGTCGGGGTGGACGGTGATGTCGCTGTGGAAGGAGAGGACGCGCTCGGTCTGCGCCGGAGCATCCTCCTGCGCGGCAAGGGGAGCGATGAGGACGAACAGCAGCAGCCAGAGGAGGCGTGCGTTCATGCTGCGGTTGATAGCACGAAAGCGGGTGCGGGAGAATGTTTTTTCAATCGCCCCTGAAGGGGCTCTGTGCATGTTCGCGCGTGTACCCACCGCTTCGCGGTGGGCTACTTTCAAGCGCCCTTCGGGCTTTCGCGACGCTGCGCGTCGCCGGCCCGGGTCACAGACCCGGGCCCACACAATCAAAGAATAAAGCCCGGCCGTTGGCCGGGCTTTCAAACTGAGTACTGGGTACTGAGTACCGGGTCCTGCTTAGACGTGCTTGTCGAGCGCCTTGGTGAGGGTCTCCTTGGGGACGTAGCCGACGATCTGTTCCTGCACCTGGCCGTTCTTGAAGATGAGCAAGGTAGGAATGCCGCGGACGCCGTAGCGCTGCGGGGTGGCCACGTTCTTGTCCACGTCCATCTTGGCGACCTTGACGCGGCCGTTGTAGCTGGCGGCCACCTCATCGACGATGGGCGCGATGGCCTTGCAAGGACCGCACCAGGCGGCCCAAAAATCCACCAGGACCGGCTGCTCGCTCTTGAGCACGTCGCGGTCGAAATTCTCGTCTGTGATCTCGAAAACCCCTGCTCCTGCCATCTCTCCTCCCGAATGAATGCCTGGCCGCAGAGCGCGGCCTACCATCCTAACATTTGGATTAGATGCCCGGGATTCAGGCAAGATTCAGGGCCGGGACCGGCGCAAAAAAGAAGCGCCCTGAAGCCGCTTAGCTCCAGGACGCCCACGGCAGCCCTCCCCCAGAACTGCCTAACAACGCGCCCACGATACGTCCGTGGGTAGTCACCCGTAAAGATATCTTCGGTAACCGGAAAGTAACCTGGCGTAACGAGGGACGCTCTCGGAGGTCAGCTACCCGCGCCGCAACCCCTCTGCGGGCGAGGGCGCCCGCAGGACAGCCGGCGAGGCGCCGGCGCTACACCTCGCGACGCGGCCTCAGCGGCTGGCCGCAGCGGGCGGAGCCGGCTGGAGCACGTGCTTCTCCAGCCACTTCAGTTCCTCCCGCACCTTGATCTTGCCGTGCCAGGGGTTCTTGCCCAGGCCGTGGCCCTCACCGGGGAAGATGAGCAGCGCGCTGGGCACGCCCAGGATGTGCAGGGCGCGCTCCAGCAGGTAGTTCTGGCTGACGGCGACGCGGATGTCGCTGCCGCCCCCGACCACGTGGGTGGGGGTGCGCACCTTGTTGAACTGGAAGAGCGCCGCCTCGCGGTGATAGCGATCGGGGGCCTCCCAGGGGTGGCCGCCAAGGTAGTAGGCATCGTCGAGGGTGAGGTCGTCGTTGCCCCAGTTGGAGGCGTGCTCCACGGCGCCGGCGCCGGTCACGGCGGCCTTGAAGCGGGTGGTCTGGGTGAGCAGCCAGTTGGTCATGTAGCCGCCGTAGCTGTAGCCGCCGATGGCCA
Organism: uncultured Terriglobales bacterium; assembly: GCA_964439635.1. Taxonomy (GTDB): domain Bacteria; phylum Acidobacteriota; class Terriglobia; order Terriglobales; family Acidobacteriaceae; genus CAYTPH01. Next base: position 7,610 of record CAYTPH010000048.1, on the reverse strand, counting down.
GGCGGTCGGGGTCGGCGATGCCGTCGCGCACCAGGGCGTCGACGCCGGTAAGGATGTCGCGGCCGGGGGAGGAGACCAGGTCGGGCACGATGGCCTTCAGGAACTGGTCGCCGTAGCCGGAGGAGCCGCGGTAGTTGGGGCAGAAGACCAGCCAGCCGTTGGAGGCGGCGATGGTCTGCCAGTCGTACCAGTTGATGTTCAGGCGGTTGCCGTCGGCGTCGGCCGGGCCGCCGTGGACGAGCACCAGCAGGGGCAGACCCTTGGCTTCGAACTTGCCCGGCGGGTAGATGAGCATGCCCTCGACCGGGGTGCCGTCCTGCGACTTCCACTGGTAGGGCTTTCCCTGCGGCAGGGCGCGCTCGGTGAGCAGCTTGTTAAAGGCGGTGATGGGGCGAGCTTGGGAGAGCTTGGCGGGGTCGTCGGCCAGGTAGATCTCGGCGGGCTTACCCAGGGCGGAGTAGACGAAAGCCAGGCGCGGCGAGCGTGCCGCCGGGGAGACGCGATGGTAGGTCCCCGCCCAGCCCGCGAGCGCCGCGAACTTGGCGCCGGCGGCGGGCTGCGCGTAGAGCTGCTGCTCGGTGCGCAGCTGCCCGGGCGAGAGCAGAGCGCCGGTGGAGGTCAGCTCGAAGCCTTGCGGCGCGCCGTCGAAGGCTGCGGCCCACTGCGTGACTTTGCCGCCGGCCAGGTCGAGCGAATAGAGCTTGTTCTGGAGGTCGACGTAGGGGCCGTCGAAGGCGCCCAGCCACACCATGAAGAAGAGCGACTTGCCGTCGGGGCTCCAGCGCACGTCCCGCTCCAGGCCGTTGTTCCTGGTGAGCTGGCGGGGCTTGCTGCCGGGCTCGAGCGCGGTGACGAAGATCTCGTAGCCGTCCACCTTTTCGATGCGGCCGCCGACGGAGCCGGTGGCGAAGGCCAGTTGCTTGCCGTCGGGCGAGACCTGCATGTCCTGCACGCGCCAGGGCGTGCTCGCGATCAGCACCGCGCCGGTGGTGAGAGCGGTCTCCTCTTCCTTCTCCTTCTTCTTCTTCTTCTCTTCTTCCGTCTTGGTGACGCCGGAGCCGACCCAGGTGCTGCGGGCGAGGGCGTCGGCGATCTCGATGCGGGCGAGCACGTCGCCGCGCTCGGCGTCGCGCCAGCGGTCGGTGTCCTTCCAGGCTTTCTTCCACTCGTCGCGCTTGGCCTTCGACCAGGGTTCGCGGGTGGCGAAGTAAAGGTGCTTGGAATCCGGCGACCAGGCGAAAGCGTGCACCTCCTCCAGGCCGCGGGTGACGGCGAAGGCTTCGCCGCCCTCGGTGGAGATCAGGTACAGGTGCGCGACCGGCTCCTTCTGGTCTTCGTCCTTTTCCGCTTCGGGGCCGATGTCGGCCTGGGGCGTGCGGTCGGAGAGGAAGGCGACCCAGCGGCCGTCAGGGGACCACTGCGGGCTGCGGTCGTGGCCGGACTGGGTGAGCGGCAGGACCGCGCCGGTGGCCTCGCGCCACAGCCATAGGTCGGAGCGGTAGCGGTCGTGGTCCCAGTCGGCGCGCTCGGTCTCCAGCACCACGGCGCGGCCGTCCGGGGAGACCTTCAGGTCGTTGTAGGAGACGTAGTTGAAAGCTTCGTCGGAGGTCAGCGGCGGCTTGTCGGCGGCCAGCGCCGGCAGGACGAGAAACAGAGCAAGCGGAACCCACAAAAGATCGCGGTGCATGAGTGCCCTCTCGAGGAAGCCCACCTATACACCGCGCGCGCGGGGGCGCACAAGGACACTAGTTGCGGAAATTGCTGATCCGGATGACGTCGCTGGAGATCTGGCCGCGGCGCATGGCCAGCTGCCTGCCGTCCGGGGAGTATGCGAAGTTGAACAGGCGCAGCTGGTCGAAATGAGTGAGCTGGCGGGGCTTGCTGCCGCCGACTTGCAGGCTCCACAGGTTGCCCGCGCCCTCGCGCAGCAGCTGGTAGACGATGGACTTGCCGTCCGGAGAGATGCGGGCGGGATTGGCCGCGGGAGGGATCTCCATGGTCCGCACCGGCTCGCTGCCGTCCACCGAGCGCAGCACGCCCACCACCTTGGGCAGTGTCACCTGGCCGATGCCCTCGTAGCGGGTATAGGCGAGGTACCTGCCGTCGGGCGACAGGACGGGGTTGCTGTTGATGACCTCGCCGTCCTCGCTGATCTGCTTGCTGCCGCTGCCGTCGATGTTGGCGCGGTAGACGGTGAGGCCGCCGCCGGCGGAGGTATAGAGGAACCACTTGCCGTCGGGGGAGCACTGGACCGACTGCTCGATCGGCCCGGTGGTCAGGCGTTGGGGATTGCGGCCGTCCAGGTCCACGCGCCAGATGTTGACGTTGCCCTTGGCCACGCCGACGAACAGCACGGACTGGTTGTCGCCGCAGGCGGAGGGCCCCTGCGCGATCATCCCCGCGGGCGTGAGCTGGCGGGCGTTGTTGCCGTCGGCATCGCTGATCCAGATCAGGCCGTCGCCGGTGGAGTAGAGCAGGCGGCCGTCGTGCGTCCAGCTCACCGCGCCCCCGGGGCCGCGGCCGACCTTGATCTCCTGCGCCTTGTCGGGCGCATCCGCCGGAGCGGTCCAGATGGCGGTGTCCTGCTGGTTCTGCAAGGCGACCATGGTCTTGCCGTCGGCGGTCAGGCTGATGCAGCAGGGGTCGTAGTTGTTCAGGTCGTTGGTCAAGCGCTGCGCCGCGCCTCCGGCCGCCGGCACGAAGTAGATCTGCGCGTTCGGTCGCCCCAGCTCCGTCCCGATCAGCACCAGGCCGGAGCCGTCGGGCAGCCACGCCACCCGCGCCATGAACCCATTGTGCGAGTACAGCGTCTTCTTCTCGCCGGTCGCCACCGAGAGCAGGACCAGGGTATTGATGCTGGAGGGCTTGAAGTCGACCGTGGTGACGGCGATGGTCTCCCCGTCCGGGGACCAGGCGGCCCCGGACTGGGTGAACTGGTTGGGGGTCTTGCTGGTGGCCAGGATGCGCTCGCCGCTGCCGTCGGCATTCATCAGCACCAGCACCTGCTCGCCGGTCTGCGGGATGCCGCGGATGAAGGCGAAGCGCTTGCCGTCGGGCGAGAAAGTGACCGGCGTATCCACGTCGAAGCCGATCTGACGCGGCGTACCCCCCAGTACCGGCACCTGGTTCACATAGCTGTACGAGAGGTTCACCTTGTCGGAGCGGACGAAGTAGATGTAGTTGCCGTCGGGGGAGAAGGTAGCGCCGCGATAGATGACCTCCTCGGGGGCAACGAGCTGCACATTGCTCCCGGTGGCCACCTGCCGGACCCAGAGGCTCTGGCGGCCGCCTTCGTCCACGGTGTGGACCACGTAGCGGCCGTCGGGGGAGATGGCCACCTGCTGCGCCTTGCCGCTGTCGGTCAGCCGGGTCATGGTCATCTGCTGGAACGAGAACAGTTCGGTACCGGCACCGCCGGTGCGGGAACGTACCGCCATCCACGCGCCCAGAGCCAGCAGCACGATCCCCACAGCGGCGACCACCCATTTCACCGCGGCGCCGCGGCCGAGGCGCGGAGCGGCGGCGGCAAAGACGCCGGTGCGCCCGGACTCAGTGTCGCGCTTCAAACGCTTCAGGTCGGCGCGCATCTCGGCAGCGGTCTGGTAGCGGACCTCGCGATCCTTCTCCAGCGCCTTGCGGATGATGTTCTCCAGCTCCGGCGGGACATCGGGATTCAGCCGGCTGGGCGGCGGAGGCATCCGGTTCAGGATGGCGTCGAACATCAGCGCCGAGGTGGTGCCGTGGAAGGGCAGCTTGCCCGTGGACATCTCGTAGAGCACGGCCCCGAAGCTGAACAGGTCGGTGCGGCCATCGAGTTCCTCGCCGCGCGCCTGCTCCGGCGACATGTAGGCGACGGTCCCCAGCGCCAGCCCGGGGCTGGTGAGGAGCCCGCCGGAACCCAACGTCGGCGAGCTGCCGCTGCTGCCGGTGGTGGTCACCAGCGCCGGCTTCAGCACCTTGGCCAGGCCGAAGTCCATCACTTTGGCCTGGTGGTGCTGGGTGATGAAGATGTTGGCGGGCTTGATGTCGCGATGGATGATGCCGCGCAGGTGGGCGGCTTCCAGCGCCTCGGCGATGTGGATGCCCAGTTCCAGCACCTTGTCCAGCGGGAGGGGATGGCCGCCGATCTGCTTGTCGAGGGCCTTGCCCTCGAGCATCTCCATGGCCATGAAATGCCGGCCCTCGAACTCGTCCACTTCGTAGATGGTGCAGATGTGCGGATGATTGAGCGCCGAGGCGGCACGGGCCTCGCGCTGGAAGCGGTCCAGCGCCGCCGGGTCCTTCTCCATGTCCTCGGAGAGGAACTTGAGGGCGACCTTGCGGCCCAGCTTCAGGTCCTCGGCCTCGTAGACCACACCCATGCCGCCGCCGCCCAACTTCTGCAGCACGCGGTAGTGCGAGATGTTCTGGCCGATCATGGGACGGGAAGCATCTTAGGTGGGACCAAAAGCCCGGTCAATTCCGTAATTCCCGGTTTCCACCCATTGTTTAGACGGCCGCGGCGGCGATTCGAAAGCCGTAATCGGCGTACTGGAAACGGGGCGGAATGCTGGAGCGGGCGGCGCAACGGGACACCTTCACGTGGTGTCTCCAGGAGCCGCCGCGCGAGCTGCGGCGCTCGCCCTGCTCGGGACCGTGGGGGTTCCGCTCCGGCGAGACCGCGTAGTAGTCCGCCGCATAGAAATCGCTGCACCACTCGTGGACGTTGGCGCAGATGTCGAACAGGCCGAAACGGTTGGGCTCGTCCTGTCCCACCCGCTCGGGCCCGGTGAGCCACTTCTGCGAATAGCCGGGCCGCGACTGCGGCGGCTCGTCGCCCCAGGGATACTGCTTCCCTTCCTGGCCGCCGCGGGCCGCGTGCTCCCACTCGGCCTCGGTAGGCAAGCGGTATGCGCGGCCAGTGACCGCGGACAGCCATCGGCAGTACGCGTCCGCCTCGAACCATGACACGGCGACCACCGGCTGTTGAGGATGGCTGAAGAGCGGGTCACTCCAGTGCGGCGGCGGCGTGGCGCCGGTGGCAGCGAGATAGCGCCCGTACTCGGCGTTGGTGACCTGCGTGGCCGCGAGCTCGAAGGCGTCCACCCGGACGCGGTGGACGGGGCGCTCGTTGTCCTGCCCGCTGTCGCTGCCCATGAGGAAGCAGCCCGCGGGAATGTGGACCAGCGCGGGTTCGAGCGCGACCGGGCTGGTCGGGGCCAACATCGCTTCAGCCTAGCACGCGCCGCCGGGGCGGCGGCGCTCCTTTGCCCGGTAGGGACGTTGCAAGCTACGTCTCTACTGGGCCATGTCACAGAATCAGGGGTGGATAGCTGCTATACTTCGCGCCCTCGAAGTTGCCGGAGGACCCCATGAGACCCAAGGTCGAGCA
>CAYTPH010000048.1:0-2139 GCA_964439635.1 uncultured Terriglobales bacterium | reverse complement strand
TATACTTCGCGCCCTCGAAGTTGCCGGAGGACCCCATGAGACCCAAGGTCGAGCAGCGCAGCGCTCCCCGCATCACCCGGCGCGTGCTGGGCAAGGTGCGTTCTCCGCGCGGCGAGTTGAACGCCGAGACCCGCGACATCAGCCAGCGCGGCGCCTTCTTCTTCACCCCCTCGCGCCTGGAGGAGGGCTCGCACATCGAACTCATCCTCATCATGCCGCCGGAGATCACCCACCTGGGGACGCAGTGGGTGTGCTGCCAGGGAACGGTGCTGCGGGTCGAGGAGCCGGACCACGCCGGCCAGTTCGGGGTGGCCGCCCGCCTGGACCGGGTCGAGGCCCTGCCACAGATCTAGCGGCGTTCCGGACCAACCGATCTCAGTTGATCAGCGGGGACGACTGCTTGCGCGGCAGGGCGGCGGGGGCGAACTCGCGCTCCAGGTCTTCGCGGAAGCTCACCACCGATTCGCGGTCGACCAGGAAGCGGAAGCCGGCGTGGGCGGTGGGGAAGCGGCGGTCCAGCCGCCGCGAGGCGAAGGCCAGGTCGAACCAGGTGACCACCAGGTAGACCAGCGGGGTCTCGTGCGACCAGTCGAAGTAGAAGTTCAGGTCGGCGGGCTCGAAGCGCAGGGGCTCGCTGTGGTCGAGCAGGTCGTCGAGCGAGCGCAGCAGGTCGTTCAGCTCCTTGCGGTTGAACTTGCCACGGGCGCGCCGCACCTCCGCCGAGGTGGGGAACTTCCCTTCCTCGCTGCCCACCACCATGGGGGCGCCCTCCACCAGCACCTCGTACTCGAACCACTCCAGGTCCTGCTGGAAGGGGTCGTAGCTCTTGCCGAGCATGCGCAGCGCCAGCTGCATCTCGCCCTGGATGGAGGTGAGGAGGGCCATGGGGAACGGCAGATTGTAACCCGGTTCGGGGAGACGCGGGCGGGGCAGGCTCTCCCGAGGGAAGCCCACCCAAGCCAAAACCGGGCTTGGGTGGGGCACCCAGGGATTCATGCGGAGACCTCTTCCTCCTCCACGGTCTTGCCGGCGGCGCGGCGCCTCATGCGCTCCAGGACCACCGCGCTCAGGGTGAGCCCGACGTCCTGGGGCATGACGAAGCCGGCGCGCCCGCCGGCGCTTGTCTCCTCGCGGGGCGTGTAGTCGGTGCACTCGCGCACCGCGAACTCCAGCGGGCGGAACCCGCCGCCGAAGCGGCAGAACACCCGCTCCTCGCCCTCGCCGTATCCGCGGGCAATGTGCGACCAGGCGCAGGTCGCGCACAGCGGCTCGCGGCCGGTGGACTTCCAGAACATCGCAGCTCACCTCCTTCCGGGGTGGAATGAAAACAGTCGGCGCAGGCGCGCGCGATCACGCGGCACACGGCCGGTCAGGGTGGAATCGGTGCAGGTTGCGTAGCTGGTTGCGCCGCGAGGTTAGCTGGCGCGCAGGTACGGAGCCCACAGGTCGGCGCCGAAGAACGGCGCCAAGCCTGGCGCAATCGACTTGTGGGTCCGGGTCATAACGGTGGTTCCCTTACGCGGGCGAGTATGCCACGGCTCGGCCCTGCAGCCGAGCAGGAAGCGGCGGCAGGCAGCTAATGGCAGCGAACGGCAGTCCGCTTGAGGTGAACGGGATTCCAAGGGATTTTCAGATTTCAGATGTTAGATTTCAGATGTATAAGCCCGGCCGGCATACCCGCACATCTGCAATCTCAAGTCTGAAATCTGAAATCGGTTCACTCGTAGCGCAGGGCGCTGACCGGGTCGAGCTTGGCGGCGCGCACGGCCGGCACCAGCCCGGCCGCCAGCCCGATCAGCAGCAGGATGCCGGTGGAGAGCAGCACGGTCCGCGCCGAGATGGTCAGGCGGATGTCGCCGGCGCCGGAGTCGTCCTGGAAGAGCGCTCCCAGCATGGGCAGCCCGCCGACGGCAGCGGCGATGCCGTAGCTGAGGACGATGCCGATGGCCCCGCCCAGCAGCATCAGCATCATGGCCTCGGCGAGGAACTGCAGGGTGATGTGGCGCCGGCGCGCGCCCAGGGCGCGGCGTAGCCCGATCTCGCGGATGCGCTCGTCCACCGACACCAGCATGATGTTCATCACGCCCACGCCGCCGATGCCCAGGGTCAGCGCCCCGATGAAGGCCAGCAGCACCTGCA
>CAYTPH010000047.1:0-12991 GCA_964439635.1 uncultured Terriglobales bacterium | reverse complement strand
GTTGGTGGGTGGCGATCTGCGAGGCCACGACGTTGGAGACCACCTGCTCGCCGGAGCGGACCACAGCCGCCGCAGTCTCGTCGCAGGAGCTTTCGATGCCGAGAATGTAGGTGTCAGCCATCAGCCGGTCGACGGTCGACAGTCAACGGTCGACCGTGCTGCGTCTATAGTATTGGATGAATGGCGAGCCTGCGCGATTCCGCCACCGAGATCGTTCGCACCCTGCGCGGGCGCGGGCACCAGGCCTACCTGGTGGGGGGATGCGTGCGCGACCTGCTGCTGGGGCGCGAGCCGGCCGACTACGACGTCGCTACCGACGCCCCACCCGAGCTGGTGATGCGCATTTTCCCCGAGACCTACGCGGTGGGTGCGCAATTCGGGGTAGTGCTGGTGCCGGTGAGCACCGAAGTCAGGTCGCAGCTGCCGGCGGAGCACATGGGCGCCATCGAGGTAGCTACCTTCCGCGCTGACGGCGTCTACACCGACGGCCGCCATCCCGACCAGGTCACCTACACCCGCGACCCCCAGCTCGATGTCCAGCGGCGCGACTTCACCATCAACGGCTTGCTGCTGGACCCGCTGGAGGGCGACCGCGTCCTGGATCACGTCGGAGGGCAGGCCGACCTGAAGGCCGGGGTGGTGCGCGCCATCGGCGAGCCGGAACGGCGCTTCGCCGAAGACAAGCTGCGCATGCTGCGCGCGGTGCGCTTTGCCGCCCGCTTCGAGTACCGCATCGACGACGCCACCTTCACCGCCATCCGCGAGCTGGCGCCGCAGATCCACCAGGTGAGCGCCGAGCGGGTGCGGGAAGAGCTCCTGAAGATGCTGACCGAGGGCCGCGCCCGCCGCGCCTTCGAGCTGCTGGACGAGTCCGGTCTGCTGCACGAGGTCTTGCCAGAGATCGAGAAGATGAAGGGTGTGGAGCAGCCGCCGCAGTATCACCCCGAAGGCGATGTTTGGGTGCATACGTTGATGATCCTGGACGGGCTGAAGGCGGGGTGCTCGCGGACGCTGGCCATGGGAGCGCTGCTGCACGATGTGGGCAAGCCGCCGACCTTCCGGTTGGCGCCCGACCGCATCCGCTTCGACGGGCACGTGGAGGTGGGAACGCGCATGGCGGAGGAGATCTGCGGGCGGCTGCGCATGTCCAACCACGACACCGAGCAGATCGCGGCGCTGGTGGCCAACCACCTGCGCTTTGCCGACGCGAAGAACATGAAGCAGTCCACGCTGAAGCGGTTCCTGCGGCTGCCCAGGTTCGAAGAGCACCTGGAATTGCATCGGCTGGATTGCCTGGCCAGCCACGGCGACCTGTCGCTCTACGAGTTCACCAAGCAGAAGATGGAAGAGCTGCCGCAGGAGCAGATCCGGCCGAAGCCGCTGCTGACCGGGGATGATCTGATCGCGATGGGGCACCGGCCAGGGCCGCGGTTCAAGGAGATCCTGGCGGCGGTGGAGGATGGGCAGCTGGAGGGGACGCTGCGGGAGAAAGGGGAGGCGGTGGAGTTCGTAAAGCGAGAGTTTTCAGAGTGAGTACCGAAACGCAGGGAATGAAGTCGCGAGCGTTGCCGAGACGCCTTGCAGGGATTGCCTTCGTCCTATCGCTTGGGCTGACGGTTCCTGCCTTTCTGGTGCTCCTTTTGTTTGCGGGGCACTCCGTGAACCCGATGGCCCTAGCCTTCCTCACCACATTTCAAGTGCGGAACGACTCGAAGGGGGAGGTGCAAGTCTGGGTGGGAGGGCGTGGTGAATCGGGGCGTCCGGCCCTGCTCCCACTTCACCTTTGGGAGTTTCCCGCGGTGCCCGCGTTCCGCTCGGGCGGATTTGGGCTGAAGCCGGGAGCTGTGGCGACCATCACGTACGACTGGGACGATACGAACTTCACCGTAATCATCGTAAAGACATCCGACGGCGAACTTCTGGCGATGCCGGTAGATGGGGGAGACAATCGAGTCGGTTGTTGTACCCCTCACCGCCAAGAGCTGTACGTGATCCCGTCCTTGCGTGAGCTTCGTCAGGCGACCGCCGATGAACGCGAACTTGTGAGCCGTTCGGGTTTGAGCCGGCCTTGGGTGTTCCTCACGCCCAGCTTGGCGATACCGCTTCTCACACTGTGGCTCTGGCGCATGAAGCGGCAGTTGCGCGACAGGACTGTCGCCGGCACGCACGGCACTGGCGTGCCTCGAGGAATCGGTCGCCCCTGAAGGGACTTGGATTTCTCTTTCCGACTTTTCCCAGCACTTCGCGGTCGCTCCTCCACCCCAGCAGGCCAAAAGCGCGTCTGCTGGAGCCCCCGGGCTCCGCGACGCGCGCGTGATGGGCTATTGCCGCCGCGTTCGCTACGCGGACGCGGACCCGGAGGTACTGGACGAGGGAACGGGGGAATCAACCGTCCTGCGACACTGAAGCTGGATCGAAGGTGGCGCGCAGCAGGGTGGGGCGCCTAGGCGGCGCTCTCGGAATCCTCTTCTTGCTTGGGGGTGAACCAGCGCGCGTCCTGGACCGCGGACTCGATCAGGCGGCGGACGACGGCGCGCTGTTCCGCTTCTTCCGGGTCCAAGAGGACCGCTGCCGGGCCATCCAGCGGCCCGCCCAGCAGGCGCGCCAGGCTAAGCAGCCCGCGCCCGCCGCAGACCGGGCAGGCGCCGCCGCGGCTTTCCGCGATCAGGTCGCAGTCCGCGCACAGGACGGCCGTCTGCAGGTTCACGAAGCTGAAGTCCAACGGGTTCGGGTCCACCATGGCTCGTCTCCCTCTGCTGCTTCGGGCGGCCAGTCCCGAATGTGAGCGCATCGTAGGGCGGATCGTCCGCAGGGTCAATGTACGAAGGTAACCATGCCGCGGTGACCGGCGCGCAGTGGAAATGCTCCGGCGATTTTCACGCGGCGTTCATCTGGCGGCGCGGCCGCGGTGCTACAATCCGTGATTCGTAAGGCCCTTCGCCACGCGTTATGCGCCCGCTGACCCTCAAGTCCGAGCCCCACATCGCCGAGATGGAGCCGGCGCGGGCCGGGTTCCACAAGATCGTGGTGGAGATCCTGAAGCGCGCGCCCGCCGAAGATGCAGTGCTGATCGCGTGGCGGATGGTGTGCGGGTCCACCGTCTCGGAGCGCACCCAGGCGCTGGACTTCCACGCCGGCGCGCTGCGCGTGCAGGTGCCGGACGCGGCCTGGCGAACCCAGCTCCGCGACTTCGTCCCCCAATACCTGGCGCAGCTCAACCAGATGGTGAACGTCAAGGTGGAGCGCATCGAATTCGTGATGCCGGAAAGCCACCGCCCTCCCGCCCGCGCCTAGACCACCCATCCATTCCACCCGTCGACCCAGAGGGACATGGGCTGCCGGTCACTTGTGTTCTTGTCCGAGTGGGCCGACAATCAGTGGTGCATAGGAGGGGATATGCGCAAGATCTTCCTGCTGGCCGCCATCGCCGTCTGCCTGGCGCTGCTGCCGGCCACCGCGTTCGCCAAGGGGCCGAAAGAAAGAAGTACCAAGAGCAAGGCGTCGCACAGCGACACCGACAAGACCAAGAAGACCAAGAAGACCAAGGGCCACGAGACCGCCGCCCAGGACAAGACCGGGGACGACCGTCCCGCCGGCTGGGACAAGGGCAAGAAGACCGGATGGGGGGACTGCGACGTTCCTCCGGGTCAAGCCAAGCCGGAAGGCTGCAAGGACCATGACGACCACGCCAAGGGTGAGAAGTCCAAGAGCCACGAGGTAGAGAAGGACAAGGGCAAGTCCAAGGGCAGCCAGACGGCAGCCGCCGCACCGACCACCACCAAGACCACCACGACGACGCAGAAAGCCAAGGGGACGGGCACGGCCGCGACCTCGACCACCACCACGACCACCAAGAAGCGCACCACCCGGGTGAAGGACCCGGAGACGCTGAAACCTACCAAGGTCGAGTAGTCTCAGCCGAGCAGAATGGCTCCCGCCATGCAGCGGGAGCCTTTTCGTTTGCTACTCGCCGGCCTCGGGCGGGTCGGGATCGGCGGCGCGGCCGTGGATGTCGAAGGTGAGCGGCTGGCCGCCCGCGGCCTGGAAGGTGACTCGCGGCGGGTCGCGGTGCCACTTCGGCGGCGCACACTCGGATTCCGGCTGCTCCTGCTGCCGGGCCATACCGAGCTGGCGATGCAGCAACGGCTTGCGCTGCCCGATCTGCATCACCACGGCGAACAGCTTCTCGCCGTCGCCGGAGAGGCCGCAGTAGGCGGCGTAGTCGCGGTACCAGACGGCGGCGGAGTAGTAGGGGTCGAAGTCGGGCAGGCGCAGCTCGCTGACGCGGCCGCTGGAGCGGTCCACCAGCAGCCAGCCGCCACGCTGCCAGCGCCACTGCGGCGGCTGCTTGGGCTCGTCGGGCAGGCGGTCGTTGATGCGGAAGGCGCGGCGGATGACGAAGCTGTGGTCGGTCACGTCGTGCGGCTCGCCGGTGGTGAATTCGCGGGTCTCGCCGTCCACCACCAGGGGACGCACCTTCATGTCCACGGTCTTGTCCGCGCCTGGTCCTACGAACAACTTCACCGGAAGCGCTTTGCCAAGATAGATGTGGTGCGACCGGGCCGCGCCGTACAGGGCCGGGCCGCAGAGGATAAGAGCCAGCAAAAAGATTCGGCGCATGGGCGTAGCCTAGCGCGTCGCTGCGGCCGCCGCAATCAGGCAGTGCGGTAGATCACATACTGGTGTGTGCCCCCGGTGCGCTTCAGGGCCGCGCTGCGCGCCAGCACGCGCTCCAGCAGGGGATTGTGATAGACGATGTACAGCGGCCGGGGGTGCTCCGCCAGCGAACGCTCCAGCTTGGTCATCACCTGCTCCAGCGCTGATTCCGGCAAGGGATTGAAGAGGTAGAGGACGGTCGGTTCCGGCGGGAACGCGAAATCGCGGGCGTCCATGCAGAGCGACCGCAGGTCGAAGCACTGCTGACGTTCGGAGCGGTAGCGCCGGAGGTTCTCTTCGGCCACGGCGTGCAATTCGGGCAGGAGTTCGATCCCCAGGATGCGGCGGAAGGGGAGGTCGGAAGCCAGTAGCAGGGCCCGGCCCTTGCCGGAACCGAGGTCGATGAAGGTGAAGCCGTCCACCGGGCCCAGGCCCGCCAGCATTTCGCGGAACAACGCCGGCTCACTGGGCTGGTAGGGCGAGGTGAGCGCGCCCAGCAGGCGGGTGCGCCAGCCGAGCGCGCCGGCGGTGGTGCTGACCGGGTGCTCCCAGTCGAACTCCATGTCGCCGAAGCGCCGGCGGCGGTGCTCGGGGGTGGAGTCGCGCAGGAACCCCCACAAAGCAGCCAGCAGAAGGCGGGCGGCGGCGAGGCGGCCATGGCGGCGGCGGGCGTCACGCCAGCAATCCACAAACGCGCGTGGTATGGCAGGAGATTGTGCCGGAGGCGGCGCCATCGCTTGATGGTACTGCGTCGTGGGACATCTTTCTTAGCATGCAACTCCGTCTATCTGGCCCCGACAAGTTTCGACTCACCACATTCGTTGAATCCGCCGACATTTGCGGCGCTCTACTGTTGTCGAACCAGAGAGGAGCATCGAGATGCATTCTGCGAATCGACGAATGGGAAGGGCTGCCGCGGCGCTACTCGTGATGTGTGTTCTGCTGATGGTGTCGCTCGGAGCGTCGCGAAGCGAGCCGGCGGAGGATGCCGATGTGCCGGTCAACCTGACCAAATACTACGTCGCGCTGAAGGTGAAGGGGCCGAACCGAAACCAGTCGGAGGCGGAGGCGGCCGCCATCCAGGCGGCGCACCAGCGGCACATCAAAGAGCAGAACCTGGCGGGCCGCTACGTCCTGTCCGGCCCTTTCACCGACGACGGGTACATCCGGGGGATGTCGATCGTGGCGGCGGCGAATGAGGAAGAGGCCAGGCGCATCGTGGAACAAGACCCCGCGGTGAAGGCGGGACGCCTCAAGGTCGAGCTGCACCCGGCGCTGTTCCCCAAGCTCAAGAGCATGGCGCAATACCGCGAGGGGCCGGCGGACAAATAAGCTCGCGCCCGATAGGCTGCTTTTGCGCGATAGTGCCACACCGGCCTGAAGGCCGGTGCTCCCACCGACTCGGCCTTGCGGCGACGCCGCGGGTCGAAGACCCGCGGCCACACGATCGTAGGGCCCTGTGTGCCGTTGCCGCCCGGCCCCAGCCGCGATACACTCAGCCCGCTCTCCTCTCCCAGGGCCATTTCGTCGTCATGCAGGGGTGCCGTCTTGGCGCAGGAACAGATCCGGGAACTGCTCGACCTCATCTCCGTCCATGATTTCTACATGGGGCTGGTGAAGCATGCGCTGGGGCACGACGTCCCCATGCCGCAGGACACCACCGAGGCGGTCGCCAACCTGCAGGGCCGCATCCGCCACTCCATCAGCGTGCTGCGCCGCTGGCTGGCGCTGCTGGACATGGCCATCTCCCCGCCCATGGTGCGCGACGCCCTCAAGGAAGCCACCAGCCTGGAGACCGCCGAGGCCCTGCTGCGCTACTACATCCTGAAGACCTCGCGCGCCGACAACGACCGCGACAAGGCCGACTTCGTCGCCACCTTCCTCTTCCGCAAGACCCTGGGCGCGGTCACCGGCAGCACCGAGCAGCTCAACGAGCGCTTCGAGAAGACGCTGCGCAAGATCCTGGTGGACCACAAGCCGGCGGAGATGCCGGCGGAGCACAAGCGCCTGGTCGGGGAGTTCGAGTTCATCCGCCAGGAGGTGGAGGAGTTCCGCCACTTCGACGACCTGATGGATTCCGGCATCGTGCAGCGCGTGCGCGAGATCAAGCAGTCGCTGCACGAGTCCTTCTACCAGCCTCTGGCGCTGGCCACGGTGGCCTCGTACAACGTCTTCTTCGGCAACAAGTTCGACGGGCTCTTCCACCAGGCGACCTCGCAGATCAAGCAGTTCGCGGCGCAGGTGCAGCAGTCGGGCGGCAGCTCCATGGCGCGCATCGACGGCGACGTCACCGTCAAGCAGATGGAGGACTCGGCGGGTAAGGGCGCCGAGGTGCTCAACCTGGAGTACGGCCGCGCCCAGGAGCATTTCCGCAAGCTGTCAAAGTTCAAGAAGGTGGTGGACAAGAAGATGCCGGGCCGCCCGGTGCTGGCGCCGGTGACCCCCATGCCGATGCCGCCGGCGGCGGCCATGGCCCACGTCCCCGCCCCGGTGGCGGCCGCGACCGCGGCGGCCGTGGCGCCCCGCCCGGCGGTGCAGAACCCGCTGGAAGAGGGCAACATCCGCAACTTCGCCGAGACCATCCGCAACTTCAACCGGACGGCCGACGGCAAGGCCTCGGTGGTCGTGCCCATGCCGCACGGCAACGTGGTGCTGTCGCCGGCGGAGTCGGAGGCCTACCGCGCCGACTACCGCGCCGAGAAGAGCTTCCGCGCCGACTACGCCAACGCCATCGTCCGCATGGTCGCCATCCAGGCGCGCATGGCCGCCGAGATGAAGGATTTTCACGGCAAGAAAGGCTCGCAGTACCTGTGGAAGCCGCACGCCGACGCCATGGCGTATCTGCTGGCCACCGGCCAGAAAGAGCTGGAGAACGCCGGCCGGCTCATGGGCCTGGCACAGGACCGCGGCCTGGGCGACAAGGCCTCGGTCATCAAGAGCACGGCGGAGAAGCTGCGCACCCAGGCGGCCCTGGTGGCGGCAGCGCTCCAGCTCTGATCGAATCGCCGAGTCAGAAAATCCCTACCACGGATTGCCACGGATTCTCACGGATACGGCAAACCCTCTCTTCAATCGGATCCGTGAAGATCCGCGGAAATCCGTGGTGGGTTTTTGAAAGCGTGTCCTGCTACAGCGGATAGAATCACCTCGGCAATGGCGGAGCCCGAATACAGCATCATCGTCCCCGCGTACAACGAGAGCGAGCGCGTCCGCGCCACTCTGGACCGCATCCTGGCGCATGCCGCGGAGCAGTGCTGGCGGGCGGAGGTGCTGGTGGTGAACGACGGGTCGAGGGACGATACCGCGGAGATCATCCGCCAATACGCGGCGCATCACCCGGCGGTGCGGCTGCTGGAGAATCCCGGCAACAAGGGCAAGGGTTACAGCGTCCGCCACGGGATGACCGCCGCGAAGGGCCGCCTGCTGCTGTTCACCGACGCCGACCTGTCGGCGCCGATCGAGGAAGCGGGCAAGCTGTTCGCCGCCATCCGCAACGGCGCCGACGTGGCCATCGGCTCGCGCTGGTTGCGGAGCGAGCTGCAGACGGAGAAGCAGCCGCTGTACCGCCAGCTCTTCGGCCGCATCTTCAACCTGCTGCTGCGGATGATGCTGGGGCTGCGCTTCCACGACACGCAGTGCGGCTTCAAGGCATTCACCCGCGACGCCGCACAGGCCATCTTCCCGCGGCAGAGGATCGAGCGCTGGGGCTTCGACCCGGAGGTCCTCTTCCTGGCCGGCCGGATGGGCCTGAAGGTGGCGGAGGTGCCGGTGGAGTGGGCGCACGACCCGCGCTCCAAGATCCACCCGGTGCGCGACGGCCTGCGCATGTTCGGCGAGATCGTGAAGATCCGCTGGAATTGGCTGGCCGGCAGGTACGCCTGAGGCAGGGAAGCGTTGTGTTAGAGTTTTTGCAGGCGTGATGCGGGCGACTGCGCACGCCGCACCACATCCGACCCGTCGCGCGGACCAGGGGGAGAGCAGCTTTGTGCGGCATAGCCGGATTCACCCGGAAGGAGCGCGCCCGCGCTCCCAGCCCCATCCGCAGCGTGGCGGAATGCCTCCTCCACCGCGGACCCGACCAGCAGGGAGTGTTTGAGTCCGAGCTGGTGGCGCTGGCCATCGCGCGGCTGCGCATCATCGACCTGGAGACCGGCGACCAGCCCATCGCCAGCGACGACGGCGACTCGGTCATCGTCTTCAACGGCGAGATCTACAACCACCTGGAGGTCCGGCGCGAGCTGGAGCAGCGCGGGCACCGCTTCCGCACCCATTCCGATACCGAGACCGTGCTGCGCGCTTTCCTGGAGTGGGACACGGAGTGCTTCTCACGGCTGCGGGGCATGTTCGCCGCGGCCCTATGGACAGCTTCAAAGAAGCGGTTGGTGCTGGCCCGCGACCGCATGGGCATCAAGCCGCTGTACCTGGCGCGGCGCGGGCAGGACCTGTACTTCGGCTCCGAGCTGAAGGCCATCCTGATCCATCCGGAGATCGAGCGGCGCCTCAGCCTCGAGGGGCTGGATTGCTACCTCTCGCTGAACTACGTCCCTTGGCCGTGGACGCTGATCGAGGGGATCGAGAAGCTGCCGCCGGGGCATTGGCTGGAATGGAAGGACGGCGCGGTGCGCACCGAGCCGTACTGGCAAGTGCCGCTGGTGGAGCCGCGGCCGCGGACGCTGGAGTCGGCGAAGGAAGAGCTGGACGAGCTGCTGCAGAAGGCGGTGCGCGAGCACCTGCTGTCCGACGTGCCGCTGGGCATGTGGCTGAGCGGCGGCGTGGATTCCTCCACCATCCTTCACTACGCCAGCGCGATGTCGAGCGCGCCGCTGAAGACCTTCTCCATCTCCTTCCGCGGGCGCAGTTGCGACGAGACCGAGTACGTCCGCCAGGTGGCGAAGCAGTACGGCAGCGACCACGCCGAGCTCGACCTGAACCTCGACCTGGCGCTGCCCGAGGCCATCGAGGAGTTCGCCCACTACAGCGACGAACCCAGCGCCGACGCCGGCGCGCTGCCGGTGTGGTTCCTGTCGAAGCTGAGCCGCACCAAGGTGGTGGTGGCGCTCAGCGGCGAGGGCGCCGACGAGCTGTTCGGCGGATACCTGACCTACCGGGCGAACCGCATCGCGCGTCCGGTGCGGCAACTGCCGCGGGCGCTGCGGCGCTTGGCAGTGGCGGCCCTGCGGCACTGGCCGGTGTCGGACGAGAAGATCAGCTTCGAGTACATGTTGAAACGGCTGGCCGAGGGGACGCTGATGCCGCCCGAGCGGGCGCACGTCCACTGGAACGGGACTTTCGCGGACGACGAGAAGCAGGGCTTGTTGCGCGCGCCGTCGCCGGGATCGCTCGAGCGCATCCTGGGAGAGCTGCGCGGCGCCTTGCCCTCCAAAGATGACCTGGCGCCGTATCTCTGGTTCGACCAGCGGTACTACCTGCCGGACGACATCCTGACCAAGACCGACCGCATGAGCATGGCGCACTCGCTGGAGGTGCGGCCGCCGTTCCTGGACCACCGCGTGGTGGAGTTCGCGGCCACGCTGCCGGCGGAGCTGAAGATCAGCGGCTCGCGGCAGAATCTTATTCTGAAGGAGCTGATGAAGGGCCGGCTGCCGGAAGCGGTGCTGCGGCGCAAGAAGATGGGCTTCGACATCCCGGCGCACGAGTGGCTACGCGGCCCGCTGCTGCCGCTGTTGCGCGATACACTGGAGAGTGCTTCCGAACATTCCAGCCTGTTCCGCGTGCCCGCCATCCAGGACTGCCTGCGGCGGCACGTGGAGCGGCGCGCGAACCTGGGATACCACCTTTGGGGTCTGCTGATCCTGTTCCTATGGATGAAGAAATGGCGAGTCCAAGCCGGCGAGCTTCCCACGAGCTCGAGCGTCCGCGAGAGCGTTCCCGCCTCCATCTAGCCGTCGTACTCGTCGCCGCCGTGATCTACGTCGGCGGCATCGTGTCGCCGCCATCGCTGATGGACGACGTGGACGCGGTGCAGGCGCAGATCGCGCGCAACATGCTCGATTCCGGCGACTGGGTGACGGCACGGTTGGACGGCGTGCCGTATCTCGAGAAGTCGCCGCTGGTGTACTGGGCGATCGCGGTCTCCTACAAGATCTTCGGGGTGCACGATTGGGCGGCGCGCATCCCCATCGCCTTGTCGGCGATCCTGCTCTGCTGGCTGACCACCCGCTTCGGCGCGTGGGCGTTCGGGACGCAGGCGGGCTTCTACGCCGGGCTGGTGCTGGCGACCTGCGTCGGCCTGTTCCTCTTCACCCGCATCCTGATCCCCGACGTCATGCTGGTGCTGAGCGTGACCCTGGCGCTGTGGGCCTTCCTGCGCGCGCTCGACCCGGAAGAGCCGCATCCGCGGCTGTGGGCAGCGGCGCTGGCGGCCAGCCTGGCGGTGGGGCTGCTGCTGAAGAGCCTGATCGGAGTGCTGTTCCCGCTGGCCGCCGGCGGCATCTACCTGGCGCTGACGCGGCAGTTATTCTCCGCGTGGGCGTGGAAGCGGCTGCGTCCGCTGAGCGGTGCGCTGATCGTGCTGGCCATCGCGGCGCCGTGGCATGTGCTGGCCACGCTGCGCAACCCGCCCTACTGGGAGTTCACGCTGCACAGCGGTCCCGGGCAGTACCATGGGTTCCTGTGGTTCTACTTCGTCAATGAGCAACTGCTGCGCTTCCTGAACCTGCGCTATCCGCGCGATTACAACACCGTCCCGCGGCTGGCCTTCTGGCTGCTGCACCTGGTGTGGCTGTTCCCGTGGAGCGTGTACTTCCCGGCGGTGGCGAAGCTGGGGTTCAAGCCGGTGGACCGCGCCGGGCGGACGCGGCTGCTGGCGCTGTGCTGCGCGGGGTTCGTGCTGGTGTTCTTCACCTTCTCCAGCACGCAGGAATACTACTCGATGCCGGCGTATCCGGCGCTGGCGCTGCTGCTGGGCGCGGCCATGGCCGAGGGCGGCGCGTGGGTGCGGCGGGGGGCCCGGGTGCTGGCGGTGGTGGCGGCGGCGGCTGCGATCGCTGCCGGCGCGGTCCTGTTCCTGGTGCGCGGGGTGCCGGCGCCGGGGGACATCTCCTCGGCGCTGACGCAGAACCCGGATGCTTACACGCTTTCGCTCGGGCACATGCAGGACCTGACGTTGCAGTCGTTCGCCTATCTACGCCTGCCACTGGCGCTGGCGGGAACGGCGTTCCTACTGGGAGCGCTGGGGAGCCTGCGGGCCACCGGGCGGAAAGCGTTTCTCGCATCCGCATTGATGATGGTTCTATTCCTGCACGCTGCCCGGCTGGCGCTGGTGACCTTTGATCCGTATCTATCGTCGCGGCCGCTGGCGGAGGCGCTGCAGCGGGCGCCCGAGGGCCGCCTGATGGTCGAGCACCATTACTACCCGTACTCGTCGGTGTTCTTCTACACCAACCGCGAAGGGCTGCTGCTGAACGGGCGCCAGGCCAACCTGGAATACGGCTCCAACGCCCCCGGAGCGCCCGACGTCTTCATCGACGACACCCGCTTCCAGAGCCTGTGGGCGGAGCCGGGGCGGTGGTACATTGTTACCGACCGGGTGGCGCTGCCCCGCCTGCAGGGCCTAGTCGGCGCGGCGAAGCTGAACATCGTGGCCGAGAGCGGCGGCAAGCTGCTGTTGAGCAACCAGCCGACAGCGATAAGCAAGCAATCCACAGGGAGTTGAGACCGGACGGATGTCGAGGGAAGTGACCTATTCGGTGGTGGTGCCGTTCTACAACGAGCAGGAGTGCATCCCGCGCCTGTACGTGAAGATCTGCGAGGCGATGGACGCGGTGGGCGCGCCCTACGAAATGGTGTTCGTGGACGACGGCAGCCGCGACGACACCTACCGCATCCTGCTCGACATCTACGCCAACGACCGGCGGGTGCACCTGGTGCGGCTGCGGCGGAACTTCGGGCAGACGGCCGCGCTGAAGGCCGGCTTCGACCACGCCGCCGGCGACATCATCATCTCCATGGACGGCGACCTGCAACACGATCCTGCAGAGATCCCCGCCTTCATCGAGAAGATGAAAGAAGGATACGACATCGTGAGCGGCTGGCGGGCGCAGCGCCGCGACGCCTTCCTGACCCGGCGGGTGCCGAGCCGCGTGGCCAACTGGCTGATGGCCAAGATCTCCGGCGTGCGGCTGCACGACTTCGGGACCACCTTTAAAGCCTACCGGCGCGAGATCCTGGAGGACGTGCACCTCTACGGCGAGCTGCACCGCTTCATCCCGGCGCTGGCCAGTCACGTGGGCGCCAGGATCGCGGAAGTGCCGATCTCCAATCCTTCTCGCGCGAACGGGAAGTCGAATTACGGGCTGGGCCGCACCACTCGGGT
>CAYTPH010000046.1:0-13316 GCA_964439635.1 uncultured Terriglobales bacterium | reverse complement strand
CCACCGGCGGCCGCGCCCTCAAGTTCTACAGCTCGGTGCGCATCGACATCCGCCGCATCGCCGCCATCAAGGATGGCGACGCCGTCCTGGGCTCACGCACCCGCGTCAAAGTGGTCAAGAACAAGGTGGCCGCGCCCTTCCGCGAGGCCGAGTTCGACATCATGTACGGCGAGGGCATCAGCCGCGAAGGCGACGTGCTCGACCTGGCGGTCAATGGCGAGATCGTCGAAAAGTCCGGCGCCTGGTTCAGCTACAAGGGCGAGCGCATCGGCCAGGGCCGCGAGAACGCCAAGCAGTTCCTCAAGGACAACAAGGACATCGCTGCCAAGCTCGAGGCCGATGTGCGCAAGAAGCTGGGCATCGCCGGACCTGCGGTCCCCGCGCCCGCTCCGGCCCCCGAGCCCGCTCGCCACGACGCCAAGACGGCCGTAGCCCGCCGCTGACCCCATGCCAGAAAAGGTCCGAAAGTCCGAAGAGCAGTGGCGCCGCGAGCTGACCCCGGAGCAGTACCACATCCTGCGCGAGAAAGGCACGGAGCGCGCCTTCACCGGCGAGTACGCGCACGCGAAGACGCCCGGCGTCTACCGCTGCGCCGGCTGCGGCCAGGAACTGTTCGCCTCCGAGACCAAGTTCGAGTCCGGCAGCGGCTGGCCCAGCTTCTACCAGCCGCTCGCGCCGGACAGCGTCGCCGCCCACGAGGACCTGAGCTACGGGATGCGGCGCGTGGAAGTCGTTTGCGCCGCCTGCGAGTCGCACCTGGGACACGTCTTCCCCGACGGCCCGCGTCCCACCGGCCTGCGCTACTGCATCAACTCCGCCTCGCTGAAGCTGGACCCAAAATAAGAAAGCCGCCGGGCCGAAGCCCGGCGGCTCTGTCCGTCCGCGACTAGTCGATCACGACCTTGGGCGGCTTCGGGCGCGGTGGGTTCGGGTTCCCGCCTCCGCCGGGAGCTGGCGCGGGATTAGGTGCCGGTGTGGGCGTCGGGGCCGGATTCGGCGTAGGAGCCGGATTCGGCGTGGGCGTTGGGTTCGGCGTGGGCGCCGGGCTCGGGCCAGGGCCTGGAGCTGGGGCCGTGCATCCGGCTCCTACTCCCGCACCCACTCCCATGCTCTTCGGCACCCTTACCGTGGCCGTCTGTGGCGTGGCGTTGCCGGAATCGTCGGCGGCCTCGTAGTTGACGGTGTACACGCGCCCGCACCCGTTGCCCTTGCGTTCGGCGCGCAACTTGAACGAGCGGTCGTCGGTCCCATAGCTGGCGAACTGGATGTCGTTCACCGTGTCACCGTCGCCAGTTCCGTTGTCCGGCTCGTTGCTGGTGATGGACTTCAGCTTCACCGTGACGCTGGCGTCGCAGGCATCGCTGGTGGTGATGCGGGCGGTGATGTTCACCAGCTTGTGGTTCGGCGGCCACAGCACCGTCGGACTCAGCGCCAGGGTGAAGGTGGGCGGCGTCGTGTCCTGGATCACCACCTGCACCGTATCGGTGTCGCTGGCGCCCTTGTCGTCGGTGACCGTGAGCTCGAACTCGTAGGTTCCCGGCGGCGCAGCCGTGAAGCTGGCCGTCGCCCCCGAGGTGCTCAGCGTGACCGGCGGACCGGAGAGCTGCGCCCACGCGAAGGTGATGGGGTCGCCATCCGGATCGGAGGAGGCGGAGCCATCCAGGGTGACCGTGCCTCCGCGGTTGCACTCGACCGTCTGGTCCGGACCGGCATCCGCTACCGGCGGCTGGTTCTCGCGCAGCAGCACCAGGAACACCGAGCCCGCCCCGGCCGCTCCGGAGACGGTCTCGCCCGGCTCGCCGATCACCACGTCGAGTCCGCTGTCGCCGCCCAGGTCCTGGGTGGCGGCCATGGCGAAGCCGAAGGCCTTCTCGGTCGGCGAGTCGGCAGGTGTGGGGTCCTCGACCTTGACCAGCTCGGTCCCCGTCAGGTTGAGCAGGCGCGCGCTCGGCGGATCCAGCGCGCCCACCCAGAAATCGTTCTTGCCGTCGCCGTCGTAGTCGCTCACCCCGGCCAGCGTGTAGCCGAACAAGTCGCCGCTGCTGGGCGAACTCAGGTCGCCGAGCGACGCGCCATCCGCGCCGCTGAACAGGTGGGTCTTGCCCGCCAGGTGGTCGCCCACGGCATAGTCGTCTTTACTGTCGCCGTTCTGGTCGCCGACCACCGCCACGGAAACGCCGAAGCGGTTTTCTGTCGCGGGCGCCGGGGTAAGGTGCGTGCGTATCTCGGAACCGGTCGCGCCGGAGAGCACGAACACCTTGCCCGCGAGTTTGGCGGAGCCGTCGTCAAAGAACGGCGCGCCCACGATCAGGTCCTGCTTGCCGTCGCTGTCCAGGTCGGCGATCGCCGCCAGCGCTTGTCCGAAGGAAGCGATGGGCTGCTCGGGGTCGGCCCCGGCGCCGCCTTCCACCGCTTTCCACAGCTGCGAGCCGTCGGCGCCGGAGAGCGCGTAGACGCGTCCGATGTTCTCCACGTGCACCGGCGAGCCCACCGCCAGGTCGGCTTGGCTGTCGCCGTTGAGGTCGCCGAGGGCGGCGATGGCGTAGCCGAACAACAGCGTCTCTTCCGGCGGGCTGAACTTGCGTACCAGGCTGCCGTCCGCTCCGGAGAACACGAACACCCGGCCCCACACCGGGTCCGGCGGGCACGGCGGCGTCACGCACGGCAGCGGCACCACTCCTTCTTGCCCGGGGGCGCTCACCGCGAACTCGTCCTTGCCGTCGCCGTTCCAGTCGCCCACCCCGGCCACGGAGAAGCCGAAGCGGTGGCCGCTCAGGCCATCGGGATCGGAGAGCGTGTGGATCACCGCGCCGTCCGTCCCCGAGAGCACGTAAGCGTGTTCGGAACCCGGCGCGCCCACCACCAGGTCGCCCGTTCCATCGCCGTTCACGTCGCCGATGCCGGCGACGCCCGCTCCGAACAGCGCATCGGCCGCGGGACTGGGATTGTCGAACTTCTTGGTGTCGGGGACCAGCACCCCGGCGCCGGCGAGCGCCACGGTGCAGCACACCGCCACCGCCACACGTAGGATGGGAAACAGAGCACGGGCTGTCATGGGTCGTCTCCTTGCGCGACTGCGAAGATGTGCGAAGCGGCGCGGTTCAGCACATCGGGCCGGCCAGCAGCCCTTGGAGGGAGGGGCATCCACTCTAGGCGCGCGAAGCGCCTCCGTCAATCCGTTAACCAATGAGTGACTGAGCCGGGGACGGGGTCAGACGGCGGGCTGTGCAGGGACGATGGCGGCTTCGGAACTCTCACGCCGTTGCTGCTCCGCCAGTTCCACCGCCGCCTGGAAGCGGGAAGCAGCCGCGCGCCGCCGCCGGCGCTTGCGCTCGGCGATGGCCGACTGCGCCAGCCGGTTGGCTTCGCCATTCCGCGCGCGCGGGATGTGGGTGATGGTGAAGTGCTCCAGCGAGGCGATCAGCGCCAGGCACAGCTCATACACCGGCCGCAGCGCCGGGCTCTGGCAGGAATAGTGGCCGGTGATCTGCCGCACCACCACCTCGGAATCGCTGTAGACGTGCAACCGGCGGCAGCCCTGCTGCGCCGCCGCCCCCAGCGCCACCAGCAGGGCGGCGTACTCGGCGTAGTTGTTGCAGCCCGGCCGCAGCGCCTCGCTGATCTCCAGGCGCCCGCTTTCCGGATGCTCGAGGACCACGCCCACGCCCACCGGCCCCCGCTGTCCGCGCGATCCGCCGTCCACGAACGCCCGCCACGTCGCCATGATGCAGGAGTATACACATACTTTTTGTGTTTGTGACGTACCAAAGTAGTTGTTGCCCCGCGGGCGCATACGTTCTAGGATTCCCACCTCGCCGCCCCTGCTGTACGGGCCGCCTCTGATTTCATGCCACGCGCCGTGCAACTCGAGCCCCGCGGACGCCTCGCCGCCACCCTGGTCGACGGCATGAACCGGCTCGACCTCACGCTGAAGGAAGTGGCCCTCCGCACCGGACTCACCTACGAGCACATCCGCAAGCTCGCCAAGGGTGAGGCCTTTCCGTCTGCGCTGGCGTTGCGCGAGCTCTGCCGAGTCCTTGATCTTGATGAGGAGAAGATGCAGGAGCTGACGGTCTCCGACCGCATCGAGCGCAAGTACGGCGGCATCCCGCACGCGCTCGCCGGCAAGCATCCCGAGCTTTCCCTGCTGGCGCCCTGGTGGGACCAGCTCACGGAGGAACAGAAGCAGAGCTTCCGCATACAGATCCAGAGCGTGGCGGAAGCCAACCAGCACGCACCGCGAAAGCCGGCGGCGCCCGCGCGCCCCGCTGGGGTTTCGACGCAGAACACCCGCCGCCGAGGCTAGGCTCCGGATTTTGCACACGGTTTCGCACCGGTTTTCCACACAACTGCTTGGTTTTCCACCTACTTGCACCAAAATCGGGCATTGACACCCCTATAACAAAACCGTATTCTCCATCGCGTCGACGGCTGAAAGGGTTGGTCAAAGGAAACGCTGGCCGGTCCGAAGTAAGCTGGGTGACTCGCCGAGCGGGGTGACCCGCGAGGTGCTCGGACCCGAAAAAACCGGCGGTTCTTGCGAGAGGCCGCTGGGGTCAGAGGCCGCGAAAGCGGTGGTCGCATCAGGGGCTGCGATGGTGCATGGCGCCACGCTGTTGACTCCCTCGCAGGAGTTGGCGGCTAGGCCATAACCAATATCGCGGCCCTTCTAATTTTTGTCGGCCTTTTTCTGCCGCCGCCCCGTTTTCGTTGCTTCGCCCCCACCCGCAGCATAGAATCGCCTGTACCGATCGCGCTCTGCCTCCGAGGCCCTTTGAAGAAGGTCGTCGCCATCTATCCCGGCACCTTCGACCCGGTCACCAACGGTCACCTCGACCTTATTCACCGGGGCAGCAGGATCTTTGACCAGCTCATCGTCGCCATCCTCCTCAACCCCGAGAAAGAGGCGCCGCTCTTCTCCGTGGCCGAGCGCCGCCAGATGCTGGTGGAGCTCACCCGCCGCTGGGACAACGTCACCATCGACACCTTCAACGGCCTGCTGGTGGAGTACGCGCGCAGCCGCGGCGCCCAGGTGGTGATGCGCGGCATCCGCGCGATCAGCGACTACGAGTACGAGCTGCAAATGGCGCTCATGAACCGCAACCTCGAGCCCAAGATCGAGACCGTCTTCATGATGCCCGCCGAGCAGTACAGCTACGTCAGCTCGCGGCTCATCAAGGGCGTGTTCCAGCTGGGCGGCTCCGTGCGCGGCCTGGTCCCCGAGCTGGTGGAAGACCGGCTCGCCCGCAAGGTCAACGGCCGCCGCGCCCGCAGCGCACGCTCCAAGAGGAAATGAAATGTCCACCACCGCCGAAGTGAAGCCCGGCTCGCTGACCGAGCGCATCACCCTCAACGAGGCGGAGAAGCTGCGCGCCACCGGCGTGGACCTGGTGGACTTCGGCGCCGGCGAGCCCCACTTCGCCACTCCCGCGCACATCAAGGAAGCGGCGGTGGCCGCCATCCAGGGCAACTTCACCAAGTACACGGCGGTCGCGGGCACGGCCGAGCTGCGCGACGCCATCGTCCACCGCCACTCCGTGGACTTCGACTCCGACTACCGCCGCGAGGAGACCATCGCCTCCACCGGCGGCAAGCACGCCCTGTTCAACGCCATTCAGATCCTGGTGGACCACGGCGACGAGGTCATCCTTCCCGTCCCCTACTGGGTCTCCTTCAAGGACATCATCCGCTACGCCGGCGGCGCGCCCGTCTACGTCGAGTGCGACGAACGCCAGGGTTTTCGCCTGACCGCCGCGATGATCGAGCGCGCCATCACCCCGCGCACCAAGGCCATCATCCTCAACTCGCCGAACAATCCTTCGGGCGCGGTCATGGATCCCGCCGACCTGGAGGCCATCGTTCGCACCGCCCACCAGCGCGGCATCTGGGTCATCTCCGACGAGTGTTACGTCTATTTGAACTTCACCGGCAGGCGCTTCTCCGTGGGCTCGCTGCGCCAGTACCGCGACCGCATGGTCATCATCGGCTCGCTGTCCAAGACCTACGCCATGACCGGATGGCGGCTGGGCTACGCCCTCGCCCCCGCCGACCTGGTGAAGGCCATGCAGAAGCTGCAGAGCCAGTCCACCTCCAACGCCACCTCCATCGTGCAAAAGGCGGGTGTGGCCGCGCTTAACAGCGACCAGAAGTGTGTGGACGACATGGTGGCCGACTACATCAAGCTGCGCGACCGCGCCGTCGAAGGCCTGAGCGCCATCCCCGGCATCTCCTGCACCCGGCCGGAAGGCGCCTTCTACGCTTATCCAAACGTGTCGGCATACTTCGGTAAGGACGGGATCAAATGTGCCGCCGACGTCGCCTCGCGGCTTCTGCGCGAGGCCCACGTGGTCACCGTTCCCGGCGAAGCCTTCGGCACCACCAGCCACATCCGCCTGTCCTACGCCACCTCGCGCGGCGAGCTGGACCGCGGCCTGGAGCGCCTGCGCAAGTTCTTCGCGGGATTGGCGTGATTCTCTTCGCGACCTTTGCGCGGCTGTTCTTTGCGTCCTCTGCGATTTAGTCTTCCCTTACTATCAAGAAAAAGACTAAACCGCAGAGCGCGCAAAGGACGAACCCGCAGAGGCCGCGGAGAGCCAACGCCTCTGCTACTCTTAGCCTCTAAGTTCAGCAGCCGCACTGATGCCCGAGCTTTATCCATTCCTGCTGCAACCGGAGTTTCACGAGCGCCCCTGGGGCGCGCGCGACCTCTCGCCCATCTACCCGGAGGTCCCCGGCGAGAAGCCCATCGGCGAAGCCTGGCTCACCGGCGACAACTGCCGCGTCTCCAACGGCCCGTTCGCCGGCCGTACCCTGGCCGAGCTCACCCGTGAATACGGCCGCGCCCTGGTCGGCTCCGCCTGTCCCGATCCAGGCCGATTCCCACTGCTCATCAAGTTCCTGTTCCCGCGCGAGAAGCTCTCCGTCCAGGTCCATCCCGACGACGAGGGCGCGCGCCGCATCGGCCAGCCCTGCGGCAAGACCGAGTGCTGGTACGTGCTCGAGGCCAAGCCCGGCGCCCAGGTCGGCCTCGGCCTCAAGCCCGGCGCCACCCGCGCCGACTTCGAACAGGCCATCCGGGAGAAGCGCGCCGAGTTCCTGCTGAATTGGGTCCCCGTGCACAAGGGCGACCTCATCTACGTGGACGCCGGCACCGTGCACACCATAGGCCCCGGCTCCATCCTGGTGGAGACCCAGCAGAACTCCGACACCACCTACCGCCTTTACGACTACGGCCGCCCGCGCGAGCTGCGCATCGAGCGGGGCCTGGCCGCCACCAGGGAGAAGACCCGCGCCGGCAAGGTGAAGCCCGACCCGCGACGTCCGCACGTGCTCGTCTCCGCGCCCTGTTTTGTGGTGAACAAGCGGCGGCTTGAGGGCGAGGCACAGTGGAACGGCCAGCAGGAGGAGTCCGTTCGCATAGTCGTCGCTCTGGAGGGCGGCGGTCGCATCGAGTCACCCGGTACTCAGCCCCTTGGTTTCACTCGGGGCGAAGCCATCGTCATTCCGGCGGCGATCCGCGACTTCGCCGTCCGCCCGCAATGGGACCTTGAGTTCCTGGACATTTCGCTTCCGGCTGCCGGCTCCGCTTCGCAACCCGAGACCACGCTCGCCGCCGTGACCACCGCCGGCCCCTGATTCCTTTGTGCCCTTCGTGGTAACCTTCGTGTCCTTTGTGGTGAGCCGTTGATCTTGCACTGATGGCGAAAGCCCCGTTCTATCCCGTGATCCTGGCCGGCGGCCGCGGCACAAGGTTCTGGCCCCGTTCCCGCCGCCGCACCGCCAAGCAGGTGCTGGCGCTCGACGGCGACCGCACCATGATCCAGCAGACCGTCGCCCGCCTGCTGCCCCTGGCCGACGCCCGCAACTTCTGGATCGTCACTAACGACGACCTGCGCGCCATCATCACCCGCCAGTTGCCGCAGCTGGACTCCCACAAGGTCCTCGCCGAGCCCGCCGCCCGCAACACGGCGCCCGCCATCGGCCTGATGGCCTTCATCCTCCACCGCACCGCGCCCGGCGCCATCATCGGCATGTTTCCCGCCGACCACGTCATCCTCGACGAGAAGCGTTTCTGCAAGACCGTGCGGCAGGCCGCCGAGCTTGCCGCGCGGCCCGGCCGCATCGTGGTGATGGGTATCCAGCCCTCCCGCCCCGAGACCGGCTACGGCTACATCGAAGCCGGCGAGAAGGTGAAAGGCGGGGCCCTGCGCGTCCGCCGCTTCACCGAGAAGCCCAACCTGGAGAAGGCGGCAGAGTTTGTCGCTGCCGGGAACTATTTCTGGAACAGCGGCATGTTCCTGTGGAGCGCCCGCACCCTGGTCGACGCCATGCGCGAGCACCTCTCCGAGACCGCGCCCTACCTGGAGCGGATCGCCGCCACCTTCGGCACCCGCAAGTTCGAGAGCACCTACGCCAGGCTCTATCCCAAGTGCGAGACCATCAGCATCGACTACGCCGTGCTCGAGCCGCGCTCCGCCAAGGGCGAGCACTCCTCCGGGCTCTACTGCCTTCCCGCCGGCTTCGGCTGGAACGACCTCGGCTCCTGGTCGGCGCTCTACGAGCACCATGCCGGCGACCGCAGCCTCAAGGGCAACGTGGTCGAGGCCCAGGACGCCTACGCCCTCGATGCCCACGGCAACTACGTTTACGCTCCTAAGAAGTTCGTCGCCGTGGTCGGCGTCGAAGACCTGGTCGTGGTCGAGACCGATGACGCCCTGCTGGTGACCACCCGCGACCGCTCGCAGGACGTCGGCAAGGTCGTCAAGCACCTGGATGAGAAAAAGTTGAAGAAGCTGTTGTAGTCGACGGTCGGCGGTCTACGGTCGACGGCAACTGGAACCGGCAACCTACAAAACAGAATGCCTGCACCGATCAAGTTCGGCACCGACGGATGGCGCGGCGTCATCGCCGACGACTTCACCTTCGACAACGTGCGCCGCGCCGCCTCGGCCATCGCCCATTACGTCCTCAAGAACGAGGACCCGCAGCGCGGCCTGGTCATCGGCTTCGATACCCGCTTCGGCTCCCAGCGCTTCGCCCAGGCCGCCGCCGAAGTGCTCTCCGACGCCGGTATCCCCATCCGCATCGCCGACGACTTCACCCCCACCCCCGCCATCTCTTACGCCGCCAAGGCCATGAACACCGCCGGTGGCGTCATGATCACCAGCAGCCACAATCCCTGGAATTGGAACGGGGTGAAGTTCAAGGCCAAGTACGGCGGCTCGGCCTCCCCTGGCATCATCCAGCAGATCGAGGCCGAGCTGGATTCGCCGCCGCCCAAGGGCAAGAAGGCGCCCATCGAGACCTTCGACTTCAAGACCCCCTACATCGCCGCCATCACCAGGTTCGCCGACCTCGACAAGATCGCCCGCGCCGTCTTCCGCCTGGGCATCGACCCCATGTACGGCGCCGGGCGCGGCGTCCTGGCCGGCATCTTCCGCGAACACGGCATCGACTTCGTCGAGATCCGCAGCGAGGTCGATCCGCTCTTCTCCGGCATCAACCCCGAGCCCATCGAGCCGCACGTGCGCGCCTGTCAGGAGATGGTGGTGCGCGAGCGCTGCCACGCCGGCTTCGTCACCGACGGCGACGCCGACCGCATCGGCGCCGTCGCCGAGGACGGCAGCTTCGTCGACGCTCACAAGTGCTTCGCTGTCATCCTGCGCTGGCTGCTGGAGCACAAGAAGTGGCCGGGCGCCGTCACCCGCGCCTTCAACACCACCCGCATGCTCGACCGCATCGCCAAGAAGTACGGCCGCGAGCTCATCGAGCACGGCATCGGTTTCAAGTACGTCTGCGACGTGGTGCTGAGCGGCAAGGAGGTGCTGGTCGGCGGCGAAGAGTCCGGTGGCATCGGCATCCCCCGCCACCTGCCCGAACGCGACGGCATCCTCAATTCGCTGCTGCTGGCCAACGCCATGGCCGACTATGGCAAGAGCCTCGGCCAGCTCGTGGAGGACCTGCAGCGCGACTTCGGCCGCCACTATTACGGCCGCCGCGACCTGCACATCGCCGCCGAGCTGCGCGACGACGCCATGCGCCGCGTCTCCAACGGCTCGGTCAGGAATGTCGCCGGCTTCAACGTCCTCCGCACCGAGGACCTCGACGGCATGAAGTTCTTCCTCGACGCCCCCACCAACGGCAACGGCGCCGAGGCCTGGATCCTCTTTCGCGCCTCCGGCACCGAGCCGCTCCTGCGCCTCTACTCCGAGGCCTCCTCGCCCGAGCTGGTGAACCGGATCCTGGCCGCTTCGGTCGAACTAGCCCAGGGCCAAGCCGTCTCCGCCTGAAGAAGAACCAAAATCTCACCACAGAGACACAGAGAACACAGAGAGGACGTAGGAAATCACTTACGGAATCCGTGTTGATCCGTCCGAATCCGTGGAAATCAGTGGCAAGGGTTTCTTTGCGTCCTCCGCGGGTTGCTCCGCGCCCTCTGCGGTTTAATCTTTCCTCTTTCTCTGTGCTCTCCGTGACTCCGTGGTGAATTACTCGCGTGCATCTGCTGCAAAGCCTGGAGTAAGCTAGCCCCGCGTGGCCACCGCTGACACTCCCCTCCCTCAGCAGCCCGACACGCCTGAGGCGCGGCGCTACAACCGTCTCCGTCGCCGCCTGGGCCTCGCCGACTCCGCCCTCGGCCTCGCCCTCCTCGCCCTGCTCCTGCTCACCGGCTGGACCGGCGGCCTGCGCGACCTGGCCTACGAAGCCGCCGGCGAGAGCTACGGCCTGGCCGTGTTCTATTACGTGCTGATGCTCTCCCTCATCGCCAAGCTCATCGGCCTGCCGCTGGACTTCTACGGCTTCCGCCTCGAGCACCAGTACCACCTCTCCAACCAGAAGTTCCGCGGCTGGGCCTGGGACCAGCTCAAGGGATGGCTGGTCGGCTTCGCCATCGCCTTCATCCTGGTCGAGCTCATCTACTGGACCATCCGTACCGCCCCCGAGACCTGGTGGTTCATCGCCTGGGTGGTCGTCCTCGTCCTGTTCGTCTTCTTCGCCCAGATCGCGCCCATCGTGCTGTTCCCGCTCTTCTACAGCTTCAAGCCGCTGGAGGACGAAGACCTGAAGGCGCGCCTGCTGCGCCTGAGCGAGCGCGCCGGCACCCGCGTCCGCGGGGTGTACGAATGGAAGTTGTCGGAGAAGAGCAAGAAGGCCAACGCGGCGCTCACCGGGCTGGGCGCCACCCGCCGCATCATCCTGGCCGACACGCTGTTGCAGAACTACACGCCCGACGAGATCGAGGCCGTCCTCGCCCACGAGCTTGGCCACCACGTCCATAAGCACATCTTCAAGTCCATCGTGGTGCAGGCGGGCGTGACCTTCGTGGGCTTCTGGGCCGCCGACCAGGCCCTGCGCTACGCCGTGGACCATTCCTCCATGTTCACCGGGCTGGCCGATTTCGCCAACCTGCCGCTGCTGGCCCTGGTTTCCACCGTGCTGTCGTTCCTGCTGCTGCCCGCGCTGAACGCCTACTCCCGCTACAACGAGCGCGAGGCCGACCGCTACTGCTTCAAGTCCATCGCCGATCTCAGTCCGTTCATCACCGCCATGGACAAGCTGGCCAGCCAGAACCTGTCGGAGCGCAACCCCTCGCGCTTCGTGGAGTGGTTCTTCCACTCCCACCCCGCGGTCTCCAAGCGCATCGCCGCCGCCCAGGCTTGGGCCAAGAAGTGAGCGTGTGGCCGCGGGTCTCCGACCCGCGGCGGCCGGGCGCAGCTCGGCAAGCCGCGAAGCGGCGCTGGCCTAGCAGCCCGGCACGAAAGTGCCGGGAAAGCTTGCGATTAGGAAGGTGAGCCGCTTCAGCGGCGACGGTCGTCCGAAGATCGCGGATACCGGAAATGCCCCGTGATCTTCCACTCGAACAGGACATCTTCCTTCTTCGGCCCCGCCCCGATGTTATGCACCAGCAACCGCTTTCCGCGCTCCTCCACCACCATGCCGATGTGCGGCACTCCGCCGCCGAGGTCGTAGGTCACCAGGTCGCCTGCCGCGTAATCCCGCGCGTCGCGCGTGATCGGCAGCACCTCGCCATGCCGCCGGAAGAACACTTCGAGGTTCGGCACTCGTCGATGGTCGATGTTCGCATCCGGCCTTCGCCGGCCCCATCGCTTCGGGTAGAGCTCGAAGTGCGCCCGCATGTCCTCGTGGACTTCTTTCTGCAGGTCGATCCCCACCGCGCGATAGATGCGCACGATCTCGTCGGTGCAGACCCCCACATCGCTGGGGACATCGCCGCCGGGGTAGAGAATGCGCCGGTACGACCCGTCGTAGCGCACCGTGTGCCGCGTCCGCTCCCCCGCGGCCGCCACCAAGCGCTGGGTGAGGTCTTCCTGGCTCGGCGATGCGGTGTCCTGCGCGTGCGCGGCGGTCATTACCAACGCGAGGAGAACCGTGCTACCGGCGATCTTCATCGGCGCTGATCCGTCTCAATCTGTGGAATCCGTGGCCAAGTCTTGTCGAAAACTGGCGACTGGCAACCGGGAACCGGCAACTTCTTACCTGCGCCGCAAGACCTCTTCCACACGCTGCACATCCGCCTCCGTATCCACGCCCACGGTGTCGAACGGCGTCTCTCCCACCCGGATCGGGATCCCGTTCTCCAGGAAGCGCAGCTGCTCCAGCCGTTCGCTGCGCTCCAGCGACGACTCCGGCAGCTCCACGAAACTGTTCAGCGCCTGAGCGCGGTACGCATAGAAGCCCAGATGTTTGTAGTACTGGGTCTGCCCGGCGGCATCGCGGTCGAAGGGGATCGTCGCCCGCGAGAAGTACAGCGCCTGCCCGCTGAGATCGGTCACCACCTTCACCGCATTGGGATTGGCGATGTCCTCCGGCTTCATTGGCGTCTTCAGCGTTCCTACCTGCACGTGCTCGTCTTCCATCACCTTGAGCAGCGCCTCGATGTGCTGCGGACGCGTCAGCGGTTCGTCGCCCTGGATGTTCACGTAGACGTCGGCAGTGCGCGTGCTCGCGACCTCGTGCACCCGCTCGGTGCCGCTGCGGTGCCGCTCCGAGGTCATCTGCGCCTTCCACCCCCGCGCCGCGCACAGGTCCATGACCTCGCGCGAGTCGGTGGCCACGATCACCTCCGCCCGCAGCGCCGACGCCCGCGCCGCCTCGTACACCCACGCCAGCATCGGCTTGCCCGCCATCTCCCGCAGCACCTTGCGCGGCAGACGCGTCGACCCCAGCCGCGCCGGGATCACCGCGATCGCTCTCATGCCCGCGATTCTAGCAGCCGCCCTGGTTTGACACCCTTCTTCCGCGGCTCTTACAATGAACTGGTGCGGCGCTCCCCGCGCCGCTTTCCTTTGCCCCAT
>CAYTPH010000045.1:0-13383 GCA_964439635.1 uncultured Terriglobales bacterium | reverse complement strand
AGATCAGTACGGAGAAGGAATCGGAGGGCGTGCGGGTGCGCCGCCGGGTCACCATGAAGCGTTTCTGGTTCAGCGCGGAGGACTACCCCGGTGTGCGGGGATTCTACGGCAAGGTGCATGCGGGAGATGAGCAGGCGAATGTTTTTCAACAGGTGGACAAGAAGGGCGATTAGCGGGGCCTTGCTGGTGGTGGCCGGCGCCCTGCCGGCGTCGGCGGGAACGCCGCAATGGCTGAGCTCGGCGGCGTCAACGCCTATTCCCCTGAAGCTGACGGAGAACGTGGATGCCGTGATGCTGCTGGGCGAAGAGATCACCACCGTCGAAGGGGACGGCGAGATCAGGACCCTGACCCGGCGTGCGTTCAAGATCCTGCGCCAGGCCGGTGCACGCTACGCCACCTTCTCCGGCGATTTCCATCCCGAAACCCGGATCACGTACCTCAAGGGGTGGAGCATCCCGATGAGCGGTTCCGGGCAGGTGGTGAAGGAGAAGGACGCGGTGGAGGTGAGCAGCTTCAGCGACGCGCTTTATGACGAATACCGGCGAAAGGTCGTTACCCTGCCGGATGTGGAGCCGGGGACGATCGTCGGTTTCGAGCTGGAACAAAAGCGGCGCCCGCGATTCTTGCACGACCGTTGGACGGCGCAGGCGGAGATCCCGGTCGCGCGGCGCCGCTATGTGCTGCGCCTGCCGGCGGGCTGGGAATTCTCGGCGCAGTGGTACAACCACCCGGAACGAAATCCTGTGGGCAGCGGCGGGGAGTGGGCATGGGAGTTGTCGGAGCTGCCGGCGGTCGAGCCGGAGCCGAGAATGCCGGGATGGAGGACGGTGGCGGCCCACATGGACCTTAAGTTCCGCCCGCCGAAGGGCGCTCGGCCCATCGGGCAGGCATTCAGCTCCTGGCGGGAGTTGAGTGCGTGGTATGCGCAGCTGGCGGAGGGGAAGCGGGACACCACCCCGGAGATCAAGGCGGAAGTCGCCCGTTTGACGGCCAACGCCAAGCGGCCGCGCGACAAGCTGCGGGTGCTCGCCGAGTTCGCCCAGAAGGGCGTGCGCTATGTGGCGATCGAGATCGGCCTGGGAGCGTTGCAGCCCCACGCCGCTTCTGCGGTGCTCACCAGCCGTTACGGCGACTGCAAAGACAAGGTCACCTTGCTCAGCGCGATGCTGCGCGAGGCCGGCATCGAGTCGCATTACATACTGGTGCACGCCACCCGAGGGCTGGTCCGGCCGGAGATGGCGGGGGTGTGGTCGTTCAACCACGTGATCGCCGGCGTGCGGCTGACGCCGGAGCTGGGGATGAACGACATGCCTGCTGTCGTTCACGATCCCGCACTCGGCCCGTTGTTGCTGTTCGATCCCACCGATACGGCAACGCCACTCGGTTTCCTGCCGAGCAACCTACAGGCAGGCTACGGTCTGCCGGCGGCCGCTCAAGGAGCGGACCTGATGGAACTGCCGCTTCACCCCCCGACACTGAACCGTCGCAGCCGGGTGGCCGCATTCCGCCTCCAGGCCGATGGCAGCATGGCAGGCGAGGTCGTTGAGACGTACACGGGAGAAGAGGCGTTCTTGCTGCGCAGTCGCTTCCAACGCTCGGCTCTGAACGACCGGGCCAAGTTGCTGGAGAAGGCCCTGAGCGCGGAATTCGGCAGCTACCAGCTAGTCAGCGCCAATATCGCCAATCTCGAAGCTTCCGAGAAGGAGCTGATCGTGCAGTACCGGCTCGAAATCCCGAATTTCGGCAAAGTGGCCGGACCGCTTCTGCTGCTCCGGCCGCGGGTGCTCGGAGACGACAGCGCCGATCTCCTGGAGGGTGAACCGGAAAGCGGCAAACGGCGCCAATATCCCGTGGAGTTCGAGGCTTCCCTGATGGCGCGGGATCTGATCGAGATCACGCTGCCGACGGGGTACGAGTTGGACGAGCTGCCGGACGGCATTAAGCGTGACTATGGCATCGCCCGATACCAGAGCCGATACGAGGTGACCGGGAACCTCCTTCGGTATGAGCGCGAGTACGAGCGCAAAGCCATTCTCGTGGGGTTGGAGAGGCTGCCAGACCTCGCCCTGTTGTACCGTGATATCAAGGCCGATCAACGCAGCCATGCCGTCCTGAAACGCATACCCTGACCTGGCGGTGGCGGGTTAGGCGACGGTCTCATACAATCGGGCCCATGCGGCGCATCTTCCGGTTCATCCTTCTCGGGCTGGTGCTGGTGCTGGTGGCCATGATGTCGGCGCTGACCGCGATGCGGCTGGCCATCCACGGGCGCGAGGTCTCGGTCCCCCGGCTGGTGGGGATGACGGGCGCGGAGGCGGAGCGGGTGGCCACGGCCTCCGGGCTGCTGGTGGAGCGCGAGAGCCGGTTCTTCAGCGCCGAAGTGCCGGAGGGCCGGGTGGTGTCGCAGCTTCCCGCGCCGGGGACGCGGGTGCGGCGCGGCTGGCGGGTGCGCATCGCCGAGAGCCTGGGGCCGCAGCGCGCGGTGATCCCCAACCTGGTGGGGCAGAGCCCGCGGGCGGCGGAGATCAACGTCCGGCGGCGCGGGCTGGAGGTGGGAAGCGTAGCCACCATCCACCTGGCGGGAGAGCCGGGAGACCAGGTGGTGGCGCAGAGCCCGCCGGCGCAGGCGGACGCGGTGTCGCCGAAGGTGAACCTGCTGGTGGCGGCCGAGCCGGAGCAGGCGGCCTACGTGATGCCCAGCTTCGTCGGGCGGCATCTGGCCGATGTTGCGCCCTTGGTCGAGCAGGCGGGACTGAGGCTGGTGGACACCACCACCGCGAGCGTGCCCAACGTAGCCCCGACCACCATCCTGCGGCAGTCGCCGGCGCCGGGGCAGAAGGTCACGGCGGGGACGACGGTGAGCTTCGAGGTGGCGAAGTAGCATCGATCGCCCGCTGAAGCGGGCTCTCCGCGCGCACGCCTGCCTACCCACCGCTTCGCGGTGGGCTACTTTCAAGCGCCCTTCGGGCTTCTATTTCTTCTCGGTGATGAACTCCACGATGTTGAGGCGGTCGGGGAGGCGAAGGTTCAGGAACTCCGTGCCGATGAGCACGTCCTGCTGCAGGTGACGGACCTGGCCGCGCACGCGGATCCATTCGTCGTCGGACTGCAGGCGGTAGCGGATGTCGATTTCGGTATCGACGGGGAAGGTCTTGGGGCCGGTGAAGGCCATGCCGCCCTCGCCGATCTCCAGGCCGGTGCCGACGTAGAGATCTTTGCCCACGCCGTAGCGGACCTCGAAGTTCGCCTGCCAGCGCGGGAAGGCGCGGCGGTTGGCGCGCCGGCGCTCGGGCGAGTGGGAGGCGTTCCTCTGGCGGCGGTCGGTCACGGCGGGAGCATACGCCAGAGCGGGAGCGGGAGTAAATACGCGCCCCACCAGACCGGCGTCATCCTGAGGCGCTTCAGCGCCGAAGGATCTCGCGCGAACTCACTGCGCATTCTGTCTGCACGCGAGGTCCTTCGGGCCTAGAGGCCCTCAGGATGACGCCGAATCACTCTTCTTACCGGATTGCTCACCGGCTCGCGGGGCCCAGCGAGTCGGCGGTGACGAACAGCGGTTCGATGTCGGTGGGCAGATCGGTCATGGTGGAGAGCGTCTTCTGCATCTCCGGGCGGATGACGGAGAGTTCCTCGAACATCTTCTGGGTGGCGGCGTAATCGCCGGTGGCCTCCAGCATCAGCAGGTCACGGGTTAGGTCGCGGACGGCACTGCGGATCTTCTGCCAGTCCACGCTGTAAGTGCCGTCAGGGTTGTGGACGAAGCCGCCCTTGTCGAGCAGGTAGTTGAACTGGAGCGCCATGCCGCGGGCGTGGGCGTCCTGCATGCCGAAGCGCAGGGTACGGAAGGCGGAGGCCAGGAAGGTGGTGTACATGCGGCGCTCGTAGGCGTCGGGGAAGGCGGCGTTGCCGCGCTCCTTGTCGTGCAGGTACTGCAGGGAGAACAGGCCGGTGATGTCGGCCTTGGCCTCCTCGGTGCGGCCGTAGAGGTTCTTAAGTTCGTGGCGGGGCGAGGTGACGCGGTCGCCGAGCTTGATCTGCTGCGGGCCCAGGCCGTGGACCAGCTCGTGCGCCAGCACGTGGGTGAAGAAGGTCTCGAACTCCACATACTTCTGGTCGGCGGCGGGAAGGACGCGTTGCGAGATGGGCACCAGCGTCTTCTCGAACTTGGCCTGCTGGGTGTTCTTGTTCATGACGCGCTTGGCGCCCTTCTCGGCGGTGACCTTCTCGTCATTGGGAAGATTGTAAGCGGCGGTCTGGACGCCGTGGTTGCCGTCGCCGGCGCTGAAGACGATGTTCACCACCCGCAGCGGGGCCAGGGCGCCGATCTTGGGATTGCGGTACTGCGGGTCGATGGGCAGGTTGTTCTCCAGTTCCTGCAGGCTTTGGGAGAAGCGGGCGATCTTGGCGGTCTCGGCGTCGTCGCGCAGGCCGATGTAGGCCTCGAAGGCGGCCTTGTAGCCGAAGAGCTCGTCGGCGTAAGTCTCGTAAGGACCGATGGTGATGTCGATGGGGGCGTCCAGCTCCATCCAGGCGATGTCGCTCTCGTAGTAGTCGTTCTTGGCGAAGGCG
The DNA here is from genome assembly GCA_964439635.1 of uncultured Terriglobales bacterium. Classification (GTDB taxonomy): domain Bacteria; phylum Acidobacteriota; class Terriglobia; order Terriglobales; family Acidobacteriaceae; genus CAYTPH01. The sequence goes on along the minus strand of CAYTPH010000045.1, from coordinate 8,813 downwards.
TCGGCGCGGGTGGTGAGGAACTTCTTGAGCGTGGCGTTGTCGGTGAGGGCGGCGGCTTCGCGGAGCAGCGCCGAGAGCTTCACCAACTGCGGCTTGTAGGCGTCGCTGTAGGGAACGAGCGAGAGCTTTGGGAGGCAAAGCCCGCGACAGGTGGGCTGGCGCAATTGCGGGTCGCGGCGGACGACGGAGAAGAAGCCGGTGGCCAGCTCCTGCTGGTCCTTGGGCAGGGTCTTCACCCAGCTCTCGAACTCTTCCTTGGTCATGTCCTCGGGATAGAAATTGGAGCCGGGGAGCTTCTTGGGCGGGACGCCGGGAAGGAAGGCGGCGTGGCCGTCGAGCTCGGACCAGGGCGCCTTGTTGATCCGGAAGTAGTGCAGGCGGGCGCGGCCCAGCGGCGATCTGTCGCGCTTCAGCTTGTTGTGGAGGGCATGATTGCCGGACCAGTGCTGGGTGAGGAAGAGGTCGTCCACCACCTTGGCGGCTTCCACCAGCTTGGCGAGCGCCCGGCGGTCGCCGGCAGAAAGCTTCGACAGGTCCACGCGCATCTCGGTCGGGGAGAAGCGGGCGGCCATTTTGTTCAGCTCGGCGGTGTCCGGGGACTTCGTCTGAGCGGAAGCGGTCAGCATGAGGGCGAGACAAACGAGGGCGATGAGCAAGGGTTTCATTCGGTCACCTTCCGGAAACCCACAATCATAGCAGCGCGCGTGGCTAGCTATTCAATACGGAGGACACGGAGGACACGGAGGAAGTCAACAGACTAAACCGCAGAGGGCGCTAAGGAACATCGCAGAGGACGCGAAGAAAACCCCAAAACCTTTGCCACGGATCTACACGGATTTGAACCGATCAGAGCGCAACCGTCGACATCCCCGTCCGTTTTCTTCTCTGTGTCTCCGTGCCTCCGTGGTGAGATTCGTCGCATGCGCAAGTCCTACTTTCCCGGCGGGGCAGCGCTCTTCACGTGCTTGTCGAGGAAGGCGGCGACGGCGGAGTAGGCCTTGATGCGGTTGGCGCGCTTGGCCAGGCCGTGGCCTTCGTCGGCGAAGGGCATGTACTCGACGGGGACGCCGCGGGCGCGCACCTTCTCCACGATCTGGTCGGACTCGTGCTTGGGGACGCGGGGGTCGTTGGCGCCGGCGATGACGAACAGCGGCGCGCGGATGTTCTGGGCGAAGTTGATGGGCGAGATGGAGGCCATGAACTCGGGGTCCACCTCGGGGTCGCCGTACTCGGCGGCGCGGTGGGCGCGGCGCCAGGCCCCGGTGTTCTGGAAGAAGGTCTTCCAGTTGGCGATGCCGACGATGTCCACCGCCGCCGCCCACAGCTCGGGATGCATGCTGGCCTGGGCCAGCACCATGAACCCGCCGTAGCTGCCGCCCATGATCACCAGCTTGCCGGGGTCCACATAGCCGGAGGCCTTCAGGAAGTTGGCGGCGGCGGTGACGTCCTCGATGGCGTCCTTGCGCTTCTTGTAATCGTCGGCGTGGAGGTAGGTACGGCCGAAGCCGGCGCTGCCGCGGATGTTGGGCGCCAGGATGGCGTACCCGCGGTTCAGGAGGTACTGGTAGACGGTGTCGAACTTGGCCCGCTCCTGCGACTCCGGGCCGCCGTGCACGTGCACGATGGCAGGCAGGGCGGCACCCTTGGCCGTTCCCTTGGGGAGATACAAGAACGCGGGGACTTGGGTACCGTCGTGCGAGGGGTAGGTGATCACCTGCGGCTCGACGAAGCTAGAGGAGGGGATGCCGGCGCGGGTGGAGTGGGTGACCTGCCAGGCGCGGTTCTGCGCCAGGTCCCAGACCCAGACGTCGGAGTTGATGGAAGGCGAGGCGTAGGAGAAGGTCACGCGGCTGCCGTTGGCATTCCACGAGCCTTCGCCGACGATGCCCTTGGGCAGGCCGCGGAAGTCCTGCACCCGGCCGGTCTTGAGGTCGCGGATCTTCACCAGCGACACGCCGCGGTCGTTCCAGGCATAGAACATCAGGTTGCCGGTGCGGTCGATGGCGATGCCGGTGGCGTCGTCGAGCTCGAGTTGCGAGTCCTCGACATAGCGCAGGACGCGGGTGCGCAAGTCGAAGAAGGCGAGGTTGGCCTTGTCGCGGCCCTCGTTGGCGGCCAGGTAGAAGCCGGAGCCGTCGGGCATCCACTCCATGTCGCGGTAGAAGGCCTCGCCCTGGTGCGGGGTGAGGTGGGTGACACTCTCAGAGCGGGTGTCGACCAGGAAGAGGTCGTTGTCGTAGCTGCTCTTCTCGCGGGTGACGAGGACGTAGCGGCCGTCGGGAGAGAAAGAGTCGGGATAGTAGTTGACCTCGCCGGCGAGCAGGCGGCGCTTTTGCCGGCTGGCCAGGTCCACGACGTAGACGTCGAAGTAGCGCTCGTTGCGCTCGTTGGAGGCGTAGCAGACCTGCAGGCCATCGCGGGAGAAGTCGCCGAACTGGTGGATGACCTTGGGGGCGGAGGTGAGGGGCTCGATGGTCTCGGCGTCGGGGTCCATCAGGTAGAGCTGGCCACGCTCGTTGCCGCCTTCATCCTTGACGAACAGCACCACGTCGCCGCGTGGCGACCATTCCACTCTCATCACGCGGTCGTCGTAGAAGGTGAGCTGCTCGGGATAGCCGCCGTTGGCGGGCTGCTTCCACACCTGGTTGGTGCCGGTGACGTTGCTGAGATAGACGATCTCGTCGGTCGCCGGCGAGTAGCTGGGGCTTCCGGCGGAGCGGATGTTCAGGTAGCGCTCGATCGCATACTTGCCGTCGGAACGGAGCAGCTTGGGGGCGGCCGGTTGGGTCTGGGTCCAGGCGACGCAGGAGAGCAGGAGGAGCAGGGCTAAGGTTCGGCGCATTGAGCCTCTCGGAAATGGGAGAGACATCATAGCAGGGTGAAAAAGAAAACCTCACCACGGAGGCACGGAGTCACGGAGAAACATAGAAGGACGAGACCGCAGAGGTCTTGAGGCCGCAGATTGAGAACAGCCGACTCCGTGTCTCTGTGTCTCCGTCGTGGGTTGTAGCCGTACCGCCGCAGGGAGTGGACCTGAGGCGCTGGAAAGCCGCCATTCACGCGTGTAGAATCGCAGGATAGCCATGAAGAAAACCGCCTTTCTGAGTGTTCTCTGCCTGTCCCTGAGCGTGTCGCCGGCCCTGGCCGACACGGTGGTGGAGGAGATCGTCGCCAAGGTGAACAGCGACGTGATCACCCGCTCCGACTTCGCCAAGGGGCGCGAGGGCCTGCGCGCCGACATGAAGCAGCAGTACGGCGACCAGGCCGACCAGAAGTTCAGCGAGCGCGAGAAGGACGTGCTGCGCGACCTGATTGACCAGCAGCTGCTGCTGCAGAAGGGCCGCGACCTGGGCATCACCGCCGACACCGAGCTGATCAAGCGGCTGGACGAGATCCGCAAGCAGAACAACCTGGAGAGCATGGAGGCGCTGGAAGAGGCGGCGCGCAACACCGGCATCAACTTCGAGGACTTCAAGCAGCAGGTGCGCAACGGCATCATCACCCAGCAGGTGATCGGGCGCGAGGTCGGGCAGAAGATCAAGATCGGCCCCGATGAGGTCAAGCAGTTCTACGAGGAGCACCGGCAGGAGTTCGCCCAGCCGGAGCACATCCGCCTGAGCGAGATCCTGGTGGCGATCCCGCGCGAGGGCGAGCAGGAGCCGTCGCCGGAGGCGGTCGCCCAGGCCGAAACCAGAGCCCGCGAGCTGCTGGGACGGATCCGCGGCGGGGCGCCCTTCGAGCAGGTGGCCCAGGAGGCCTCGCAGGGGCCCACGGCGGCCAACGGCGGCGACCTCGGCTACTTCAAGCGCGGCCAACTGGCCAAGCAGCTCGAAGACCTGACGTTCGCCTTGAAGGCAGGGGAGACCAGCGACGTGGTGCGTACCCGGCAAGGCTTCATCATCCTGAAGGTGACCGAGCACCAGGCCGAAGGCGTGCCGGAGATGAAGGCGATCGAGAACCAGATCATGGAGGCCATCTACCTGAAGAAGCTGCAGCCGGCCCTGCGCGAGTACCTGACCAGGCTGCGGGAAGAAGCCTTCCTCGATATCCGCCAGGGCTACGTGGACTCGGGGGCCAGCCCCAACCAGACCCAGCCCATCGTCGTCGCAACCCAGCAGGAGCAGGAAGAGCAGCAGAAGAAAAAGAAGAAGCGGTTCATCCTGTTCTAGCTGTTAGCTCTTAGCCATTAGCTCTTAGCCCCTGCGTGCAGCAGGGGCATTGTCTTGGACGCGAGAAATCGCTGACGACTGGCGACTAACGACTGCTGGCTGAGTGCTAGAATCGGAGCTGCCCCCAGCCCAAGCAGGCCGCATGAAGGACTTCTACGTCCGCGAAGCAGCGCAGCACGAGAACAAGGACGTCACCACCTCTTTTCTCGTCATCGGCAAGCAGATCAAAGCAAAGAAGACCGGCGAGCCCTACCTGGACCTGATGCTGGGCGACCGCACCGGGCAGCTCTCGGCCAAGATGTGGGACAACGTCCAGGAAGCGCTCAACGCCTTCGAGACCAACGACGTCATCAAGGTGAAGGGGCGGCTGAACAAGTACAACGGCCGCTGGCAGCTCACCATCCACAAACTGCGCAAGCTGGGCGAGAACGAGCTCGACTTCGCCGACTACCTGCCCAAAACCGACAAGGACGTGGAAGAGCTGTGGCGGACCGTGGCCGAGTTCGTCGGCTCCATGCGGAACCCGCACCTGAAGAGCCTGCTGGAGGCGTTCATGGCCGACGCGGAGATCGCGGCCGCCTACAAGGCGGCGCCCGCGGCCAAGACGCTGCACCACGCTTACATCGGCGGGCTGCTCGACCACGTGGTCTCGCTGATGAAGCTGATCGACCTGGTCTGCCGCAATTACCCGCACATCGACCGCGACCTGGTGCTGACCGGGGCCTTCGTGCACGACATCGGCAAGATCCACGAGCTCAGCTACAACCGCTCTTTCGCCTACACCACGCGCGGGCAGCTGCTGGGGCACATGATCATCGAGCTGGAGATGCTGCAGGCCAAACTGGCGGGCCTGCCGGAGTTCCCGGCGGAGCTGAAGGTGCTGGTGGAGCACCTGATCATCAGCCACCACGGGGAGTACGAGTTCGGCTCGCCCAAGCTGCCCATGTTCCCCGAGGCGCTGATGCTGCACTACCTCGACGACCTGGACTCGAAGATCGAGAGCATGCGGGCGCACTTCGAGCGCGAGGCGGAGACCGAGGGCGAGTGGGCGGGCTACAACTTCTCGCTGCAACGCCCGTTGCTCGACACCCGCAAGTTCCTGTCCAAGAACGGGAGCAAGGCCGCGGCCGCGTCGGGCGAGGGCTCCGAGGACAAGTGACGCGTCTGCCGCAGCTCGAATTGGAGTGCATGCGGGCGCTGTGGAGCCTGCGCGCCGCCACCGTGGCGGAGGTGCGGGCGGCGCTGGCCCGGCCGCTGGCGTACACCACCGTGCTCACCGTGCTGGACCGGATGGCCGCCAAGGGCGTGGTCGGCCGCAAGAAGCGCGGCCGGGCCTTCGTGTACGAGCCGCTGCTGGACGTGGAGACCGCGCGCCAGGAGGCGATCGCGCGGCTGCTGGCCAGCCTGTTCGAGAACGACCGCGAGGCGCTGCTGAGCTACATCGCCCGCTTCCGCGGCGAGGGCCCGCGGACGGCGACGCGTCCTCGGGCCCGGCGAGCGGCGGCCGCGGCGGCATTCGTCCCGTCCATCATCGATGATAGTCTGCTGTAGTGACGACGGTCGGTGACCGTCAGCGTCGTTGCGCCCCTTCGCCGCTTCTGGTACAACTCACCCGGTCAACGGAGGTGGAATCATGCGGGAGAAACACGCGGGCCTGATACTCGTGGTCCTGCTGGCGATGGCCCTGGTGGCCTGCGGCAGCAAGCCGAAAGTCGCGGAGGAGGGCGAGGCGCCGGCGGCCGCGGCCGACGGGAAGACGGAAAAGCCCGGCATCCTGGAGAAGCTCACGGCCAAGCCGGTGGTGGTGCCGGAAGGCACGGTGGTGACGGTGCGCCTGAACCAGGCGCTCAGCTCCAAGACGAATAACGCCGGCGACGAGTTCACGGCGGTGGTGGCCGAGGCCGTCAGCGTCGGCGACAAGGTGGTCATTCCCAAGGGCGCGGAAGCCGGCGGCACGGTGGTGGACGCGGCCCCGCTGGGGCGCTTCAAGGGCGGCGCCAAGCTGCAGATCGCGCTGGATAGCGTGACCATTAACGGCAGCCAGCACGCCATCGAGACGACGACCTACGCGCAGAGCCTGAAGGGCAAGGGCAAGCGCACCGCCACCATGATCGGCGGCGGCGCGGGCGCGGGCGCGCTGATCGGGGCGCTGGCCGGAGGCGGCAAGGGCGCAGCCATCGGCGCAGCTGTGGGCGCCGGCGCCGGCACCGCGGGCGCAGCCTTCACCGGCAACAAGAACATCGTGCTCCCGGCGGAGTCGGCGGTCAGCTTCAAGCTGAAGTCGCCGCTCGAAGTGAAGATGTAGAAGCTAGCAGGATGCAGGAGGCAGGAGGCTGCTTCCTGCTTCCTGCCTCCTGCGAGCTGCATGCTCGACCTTTCTCGATTCGAATACCTCACTTTCGACTGTTACGGCACGCTCATCGACTGGGAGACCGGGATCCTGGCGGGCTTGCGGCGGATCCTGGAGGCGCACCGGAAGCGTCCCAGCGATGCTGAGATCCTTGCCGCCTACGCCGAGCTGGAAGGCGCCATCGAGGCTGGCCCGTACCGCCGTTACCGCCAGGTTCTGGAGGAGGTGGTGCGGGGGATGGGGCGGCGCTTCGGGTTCTCCCCGACCGATGCCCAGGTGAAGGCTTTCCCAGACACGATCCGCGACTGGGCACCGTTCCCGGACACAGTGGATGCGCTGAAGCGGCTGGCCACCCGCTACAAGCTGGTGGTGATCTCCAACATCGACGACGACCTGTTCGCCCACAGCGCCCGCAAGCTGCAGGTCAGGTTGCACGCCGTGATCACGGCCGAGCAGGCGCAGAGCTACAAGCCGTCGCTGAACAACTTCCAGAGGGCGATGGAGCGGCTGGGAGCGCGGCCGGAGCAGATCCTGCACTGCGCCGAGAGCCGCTTCCACGACATCGCCCCGGCGCGGCAGCTGGGCATCGCCAGCGTGTGGGTGAACCGGCACGCGGCGCGGCCTGGGCCCTCGGCCTCGGGACAGGCGGATGCGGTGCCGGATGTGGAAGTGCCGGACATGAAGAGTCTGGCGGATGCCGCAGGCCTGTAGCCAGTCCACCAGCAAGGAAAGACCGGCGTCATCCTGAGGCGCTTTCGCGCCGAAGGACCTCGCGTGAAGTCAGGACGGCCTTGATTCGCGCGAGATCCTTCGGGCCTGAAGGCCCTCAGGATGACGCCGGTTTGCTTGTTGTGCCGGCGCTGTCCCGGGCGGGCACTACTTCCCCGAGTCCAAATGCCAGCCGCTGTTCACCCAGTGGCCGTTGCGGCGGACGAAGATCTCGGTGCCGCGTCCGGCGGCGGATTCGCGCTTGCCGCCGATCTCCAGGTCGTACTCGTAGGTGGTGTAGAGCACGGCGGTGTCGCCGTAGAGCTGGATGTCGGTGCGCGGGAAGGCGAGCCGCAGCAGCTTGCCGCCGGACTGCGCGAACTGGCTGGCGGCGACGAGGGTCGCGGAGCGGTCCACCCACTTCTCCTCGCCGGCGTTGACGCCGACTAACTCGGCGGGTAGCACCTTCTCTAGCGCGGCCTGGTCGTTGTTGAAGTAGGCGCGCCACACGGCCTCGCGCTCGCGCAGCAGCTGCGAGCGCTCGTCGGCCGGCAGGAAGCCCGCCTGCTGGCGCTGCGCCTCCAGCGCTTCCGGGTGCGAGGCCACGTTGGAAGCCACCTGGTTCCAGTGGCCGCCTTCCTTGACATAGACGTCGAGCACACGCAGCACGTCGTCGTGCTCGCGCCCATCCACGTCCACCTTCATGTCGGCGATGTAGGAGACCAGACCGGTGTCGCCGTAGAAGACGATGTCCAGCTCCCGCATCTGGTAACTGACGACGCGGGCAGGGCCGGCGAGGATGCGGTCGGCGGCCTGCATGTACTGGTCGATGCCGCGGACCACGGTGCGCGAAGGCCGCACGAAACCGCGCCAGTGCTTGCCGTGGGTCTCGCGGATCTTCTCGCGGTCCTTGGCGATGTAGGCGCGGAAGATGCTGTCAATGTGAGCGGTGATGGCGGCGCGGTCGGCATCACGGCCGCTGACGGTGGGGACGCGGTCGTCGGCGACCAACGTCCCGGCAAGCAGGAAGAACAACACAAGCGCGAGGATCATCAAAGCCTCCATGGCGGGAGTGTCGCCGGGAACGGCCCGGGGCGGCTTGCAGTTTCTTGCGAAATCAACCCTGGACATAACCTGCAAAACTCTCTATGCTAGTTAGCCTTGGGAGGTGAGGGTGAACCGGATCGTCCCCTTGGCGCGCACGCCGCTGGTCTCGCTGTGGCGCTTCGACCACCCCGAAGGGGTGCCGCACCACGACCCGCCGGAGGAGCGCGCCGGCCGCCACGCCATCAACTTCGTGGAGGCCGGGGGGTACGAGTTCCGCGAGGGCAAAGCCTGGCAGCCGGTGGACAGCGGCAGGTTCACCTCGTGGCTGCCCGGGATGGCGTACCGGGTCCGCCACGCCCACGCCATGCCGCAGGACGTGTCGCTGTCGCTGGAGTACAGCGATGACTTTGCCGAGGAGGTGGCCGGCACGGCAGGACGGGCGCTGCCGCCGAGGCGGGTGCTGTCGCTGGACAACCGGCTGGCTTACCTGCGGCTGCTGCTGCAGCGTACCGCGGCGGAGCCGGAAGCGATGGCAGTAG
>CAYTPH010000044.1:11718-13518 GCA_964439635.1 uncultured Terriglobales bacterium | reverse complement strand
AAAGGAAAGATGACCAGCACCTTCTTCACCCAGCGGTGGAGAAAGCGGATGCGTCTCTCGCGCCAGGCCCAGAGCTGCGGTGCCACGTAGTAGATGACGGGAACGCCGCGCGCGTGCATCGCGCGGGCGACGCGGAAGTTGAAGGCGGGGGAATCGATGACCACGGCGGCGGCGCGGCGGCGGCGGTCGGCCTCGCGGATGAGCCGTCCGAAGCGCCGGTAGATGGTGGGCAGGTGGCTGAGGATCTCCACCAAGCCGACCACCGCCAGGTCGCGCGAGTCCACGACGGCGTCGAAGCCGGCGGCACGCATGGCGTCGCCGCCTACGCCGAAGGCCTCGAGCGATGGCTCCCGCCGGCGCAGGGCCTCGATCAGCCCAGCTCCGTACATCTCGCCGGAGGCCTCGCCGGCGGAGACCAGCAGACGCATCAGCGCGCCTTGCCCGGGAAGGCGTCGATCCCGAGGTAGGGGTTGTAGAGATACTTCTCGGTGGTGTCCAGCAGCCCGAAATGGCGCCTGAGGATGACCACGGGGTCGAAGAAGTAAGCGCCCTTGGGCAGATCGGGGTCGTCCACGTCGAACCAGGCCCAGGGAGCGACGGCACTGTTGGGGCGGGCGAAGTCGCCCTTGATGGCGGCGCCGATCACGCCGATCTCGCAGTCGGGCCGTTGGGCGCCGGGCACCTCGCAGTAGCGGTCGGCAAAGTCGGAGACGGTGCCGAAGGTGAGGTTCGGCTCCTTGGTCTCTTTGGCGCGCTTCCACCAGGTCTTGAAGACGGGGATAAGGCCGTAGGTCGCCTTGCCGTCCTGCACCTGCGAGAACTCGGTGGGCTTGCCAAAGGTGAGGGTCAGCATCGGGTACTGGGCATCGCCCTGCTCGTTCACCCAGGGGCGGACGCCGTGCTTCTGCGACTCGATGTAGAGGATGGGGCGGCCATCCTGGGTGAGCCTGAGGGTCTCAGCCCGCTGAGCGCCGCTGCTGCGCAATCCCTCTGCGCCCGGGGCGATGGCGCGCAGCAGGTGATTATGGGCGACCGAAGAGACGGCGACGGCGGCGGGTCCGCCGTCGGCCCACTTGTCCACGATCACCAGGGCGCCCTCCAGGTCGTTCTCGTGGTTGAACTCCACCTGCTCCCGGGCGCCCTGTCCGATGATGGTCTTGTAGCGCTCCTGGAGGGTGTCGAGCACGCCCTTGTAGCCGCTCTGCACCACCGACCAGTCGCGGGGATGGAAGGCGGCGTAGAGGATGAAGTAATGGTCCTCGCTCTCGATGACGTTGTAGTAGAGGTAGGCCCAGAGTTTGTGCTGGGGATTGGCGGCGTTCTCCCAGTTGTTGTTGCCGACCCAGTCGCCGTCGAAATCGAAGGCGACCGGATAGTCAAAACGGTACTCTTCCTCGGTGCCGGCCAGCCGATGATAGATGACAGGAGCGAACCGCTCGGCGATGGTGCGCATCTCGGCCTCGCGCGGGGTCAGGGTGGGGGCGGCGGTGGGAGTGGCGGCTGGCGCCGGCGTGGCCGCAGGAGCGGTGGGGGCCGGGGCGGCTGCGGGGGCGGCCTGCGACGGCGTCATTGGCGCCGGCTTGTAATCGGGCGCGTTGAATTCGCGCACCGGCTCCTGCTCATCGTCCACCGGCTGCAGCTTGGCCGGGCCGGAGGGAGCCTGCTGCGGCGGAGCAGCCTCCTTGGGCGGCACGTACTTGGGAGACCAATCGTCCTGGGCGAACGAATGCGGGAGGAACAGGAGAAGAAGAACGATCAGGATAGCGGCGCGGCGCATGCAGTCTCCTTGGCGCCGGGGCT
>CAYTPH010000044.1:0-11708 GCA_964439635.1 uncultured Terriglobales bacterium | reverse complement strand
GCTTCCAGTATATACCGCGGTGAGCGAGCAGCTTCTGGTGCGAGCCCTCTTCGCGCAGCTGGCCCTTGTGCATCACCAGGATCTTGTCGGCGCGCTGGATGGTGGAGAGCCGGTGGGCCACGATCACCGACGTCCGCCCTGCGACCATGCGGGTGAGGGCCTCGCGGACGCGCAGTTCCGTCTCCGTATCCACGCTGGAGGTGGCTTCGTCGAGCACCAGGATCTTGGGATCGTGCGCCAGGGCGCGGGCGAAGCTGATGAGCTGCTTCTGGCCGGTGGAGAGGGTGCTGCCGCGCTCGCGCACCGGCTCGTGGAAGCCGTTGGGAAGGGAGCGGATGAAGTCGGCGAGGTTGACCTCCTCGGCGGCCTGCTCCACTTGGGCGTCGGCGATCCCGCTGGTGCCCAGGCGGATGTTGTCGCGGACCGTCCCGCTGAACAGGAAGGGGTCCTGCAGCACCACGCCGAAGCGGCGGCGTAGGCTGGCGAGGTCGAGGTCGCGGATGTCCACGCCGTCGAGGCGGATGCTGCCCCGGGTGACGTCGTAGAAGCGCAGCAGCAGGGAGATGATGGTGGTCTTGCCGGCGCCGGTGTGGCCGACGATGGCCGCGGTCTCTCCGGGCTCGATGGCGAACGAAACGTCGCGCAGGACCCAGTCGGGCTGGCCGGCGTTGGGGTTGAGCTGACCGTCTTTGTCGAACTCCGGCACGTCCCGGTAGGCGAACCAGACGTGGTCGAACTCGAGGCGTCCGGGGCCCAGGGCCTGCTTCGGCTGCGCCGGCGAGACGATCTCGGCAGGGGTGTCGAGCAGCTTGAACACGCGCTCGCTGGAGGCCATGGCCGACTGCAGGATGTTGTACTTTTCGCTCAGGTCCTGGATGGGGCGGAAGAAGCGCTGGGCGTACTGCATGAAGGCGGTGAGGATGCCGATGGTCATGACACCCGCTCCGGCCAGGCCGAGAGCGGTGTCGTGCAGGACCGCCTTGCCACCGAACCAGATCACGCAGGCGATGGCCGTGGCGGACAGGATCTCGACCACGGGGTAATAGACGGCGTGGGCCATGATGGCGTCCTTGAAGGCGTCCATGTGCTGGGCGTTGACCTTCTCGAACTTCTGGTACGAGCGCTTTTCGCGGTTGAAGAGCTGCAGCACCACGATGCCGCTCACGTGTTCCTGCAGGTAGGCGTTGATCTTGGCGATGGCCACGCGGATGCGCCGGTAGGAGTCGCGCACCTTCTTGCGGAAGACCATGGTGGCCATGAAGATCAGCGGCAGGACGGCAAAGGTGATCAGCGCCAGCCAGGGTTGCAGGTACAGCATGATGGCCACGATCCCGGCCAGGACGAAGATGTCCTCGAAGATGGACACGACCCCGGCGGTGAAAAGCTCGTTGAGGGCGTCCACATCGGTGGTCACGCGGGTGACCAGCCGCCCCACCGGGTTCTTGTCGAAGAAGCCCACGTGCATGTGCTGCAGGTGACGGAAGATCTGGCTGCGCAGGTCGAACATGACCTTCTGCCCGACCGACTGCATATGGTAGGTCTGCACGTACTCCAGGACGAACGCCAGGCCGAGCAGTGCGACATACAACAGCGCGATCTGGGCGATGCCGGTGAAGGGGTCCGGGCTCAGGACTCCGCGCAGCGCCGAATACACCAGATGGTAGGCCTTGCCGGCGGCGCCTGCTCCCGCCAGATAATGGTCGATGGCGACCATGGTCAGGATCGGCCCCATCACGTCGGCCCCTGCCTTGAGCACGATGGAGGCCAGCGCCAGGGAGACCTGCCAGCGATAGGGGCGCAGGTAGGTGAGCAGCCGCTTCATCAGGCGGCTGTCGTACGCCTTACCCAGGACCTCTTCTTCGTGAATGTTGGCCATGCGGAGCTAGATAAGCCTACCGTATAGACGCCCTACCCGGGTATGGGGATGGAAAATCACAGTCCCGTGTGACATATGCAGAATTTTGCTTGCCGCCCGGGGCGGCAGGGGTAGGATGTGGCCGATAGAAATCCGCCCAGGGCCCTGATGGGAGGGAGCAGTGTCCGTCCCCCGCCAGGAACCCGCACTCGCGGCCGACGGCGGAGACCTTACGGGCCGCACCATCGGCCGCTTCGTCATCCGCGCACTCATCGGCCGCGGCGGCATGGGTGAGGTGTACCGTGCCGACGACACCAAGCTGCGCCACCCCGTGGCCCTTAAGCGCCTGAAGCCGCAGCTTCGGGACGATCCCCACCACTGCGAGCGCATCCTGAACGAGGCGCAGCGCGCCTCCGCCATCGACTCCCGCCATCTTCCCGCGGTCCACGACGTCATCGAGCAGGATGGCGAGGTGTTCCTGGTCATGGAGTACGTGGAGGGGGAAAGCCTTCGGCAGCGCCTGGAGAAGCAAGGCCCCATGGCCGAGGACGAGTTCGTGCTGATGGCCATCCAGTGCGCTGATGCACTGGCGGCGGCGCACCGCAAGGGAGTGGTGCACCGCGATATCAAGCCGGACAACATCATGCTGACCCCGGACGGCACGGTGAAGGTCCTGGATTTCGGGGTCGCCAAGCGCCTGCCGCTGATCGATGAAGGCTGCGAGACCGGCAGCGTCGGCGGCGAGCAGTTCGCCGGCACCCTCGGTTACATGGCGCCGGAGGTGCTGCTCGACGCCGAAGTGGACCATCGCGCCGACATCTTCTCCCTGGGCGTGGTCTTCCAGGAGGCCCTGACCGGCAGGCACCCATTCCGCCGGGAGCGATTGGTCGTCGGCTCCCGAGGTCTACTCGCCGAGCCGGCGGCGGAAAAGACCGGGCCGCCGGTCCCGGCGGCGTTCGCGCCGGTGCTGCAGCGCATGCTGGCGAAGGACCCGGAAGCCCGCTATGCGAATGCGGAAGAACTGGCGCGCGTCCTGCGGCGGTTCCGGCCGGCTCCACGGCGGTGGAGCCGCGAACGTCGGCGGACGCTGGCAGAAGCCGCGCTGGTGGTGGCGACGGCCGTTGTCGCCTGGCTGCTGGCGCCGCCACCCGTCACCGCCAGCTTCCACGAGCGCGACTGGGTGCTAATCGCCGATTTCGACAATAGCGCCGGCGAGCCGGTGTTCGACAAGACGCTCAAGGAGGCCCTTACCATCGCCCTGGAACAGTCCAGCTACGTCAACACTCTGCCGCGCCCGCGCGTGGTGGATGCCTTGCGGCGGATGCAGCGCGACGAGACCGCGGTGGTGGACGAAGCCCTGGGGCGGGAGTTGTGCCAGCGCGAGGCCGTGCGCGTGCTGCTGGCGGGCAGCATCGCCCGCGCGGGGAGCGCCTACCAGATCCGGGTGCGGGCGGTGGATCCCCCGACCGGCCGGCCGATATTCACCGCGGAGCAGCGGTTCGGCCGGCAAGAGGAGCTGTTCGAGCAGGTCGATGCCCTGGCGAAGGGAGTGCGGCAACAGTTGGGAGAGTCCCTGCCGCGGATCGAGAGGAGCAGCACACCCCTCGCCCAGGTGACCACCCGCTCGGTGGAGGCCCTGCAGCTGTACTCGCGGGCGGCCGACGATGTCGCCTGGTCCAAAGTGGAGTCGGCGGAGTCCAGGTTGCAAGCCGCGCTTGCCCTGGATCCCGATTTCGCCATGGCGCACTACCTGATGGCGAACGTCTACCAGACCAGCGGCAACCGCGAGAAGGAAGCGGCGGAGATGGAGCGCGCGTACCAGCTCCGCGGGCGGGTGACGGAGCGCGAGCGCTACCTGATCGAGGCGGAGTACGAGGGCGTGCATGGCCGCTTCGACAAGACGGCCGAGCGCCTGGAAACGCTGGTCAGCATCTATCCCGACAGCCTGGTGGGGCTGTACCAGCTGGCGGTAGCTCACTTCGAGATGGGCAAGCTGCAGCAGGGGATCGACGAACTGCGCCGGGTGGTGGAGCTCAACCCTCATGACGCCGCCGCGTACGGAGGCCTGGTATTGCGCCTGGCATACGTCAACTCCAACCAGGAGGCGCTGCAGGTCTACCAGCGGGCCTCCGCCAACCGGGTGCAAACCGCGCGCCTGGAATGGGGACGCGCCATGGCGCTGCTCGGGGAGGGCCGCACCGAAGAGGCCAGGCGGGTGTTGCACGGCATCGAAGATGAGCCCGCGTACGGAGCGGTCGCGCGTATCTACCTGGCGAGCGCCGATGAACTGGAAGGCAAGCTCAATGCCGCGGTGGAGCGTCTCCACGCCGACTTGCAGAGGGATTCGAGAAGCGGGAGCCGCTCGCACGAGCTGGTGCGCCGGTATCACCTTGCCCGCATCCACATCCTGCGCGGCGAGCGGAAGCCGGCGCAGGAGCAGCTGGATCGCATTGCTTCCGCCGGCGAACCGGAAGACCTGCAAGCGGCGTTGCTGCAATCGGTGAGCGGGGGGTACGCCGCCCTGGGCGATGTTTCCAGCATCCGCCGCATCCTGCGGCGGTTGAGGCGCCTCAGCGCCGAGACCGGCGACGCCTACAACCGAGCTTGCGAGCGCAGCGTCGAGGCGGACTTGGCGTTGGCCCAGGGCCATCCGGGCAAGGCTATCGAGCTGTTCCAGGCGTCTCTGGCGCTGTTTCCGACGGCCCAGGCCAAGTCGGGGCTGGCGCGGGCCCATGCCCGCCGCCAAGACTGGGAGGCGGCAGCGCAGGCATGGGACGCGTTCCTGAAGTCTAAGGGCGAGATCGTCCGGGAGGATTTTGCCGCGGAGTGGGTGCTGGCGCACCTGGAGCTGGCCCGGGCGTACCGCCGGCTGGGCGACGCCGCGCAGGCCCGGTCCAATTACAGACGGGTGCTCCAGGACTGGAAGAACAGTGACAGTACGGTCCTTCAGGAAGCCAGCCGTGAGATGCAGGAGCTCGGCGACCGCGAGGGCCACCCGGGCGAATCACGAGAGCGTACCGAGGTTGGACCGCAACCCAGGAATGCCTTTTAAGGAGGAAAGTATGGATCGACCACCGGAAACTGCGGTGCACCCACGCCGCAGCCTGCTCAAAGCACTGTGGGTCTCTCTTGTCGGACTCTGGACGTCGTCACGCCTGCCCGCGACTACCGTCCCCGAAGCCCCGAAGGAGAGCGAGAAGCCCGAATTCAAGCTGTTCGTCGGAAGGCTCTGCCTGGACAAAGAGTTTCGCAGCGAGTTCTTCAGGCCAGGCGCGACACTCCCCGAAGGGAAGGAGCCCAACGACGCCCAGAAAGCCGCCCTTCTGAGCGACCTGAACAGCTTCCTGAAGGACAAGAACCTGAGAGTCAGGGACGACACCAAGGAAGCCCTGGAGAAGATCGTTGTCGCCAAGCGGTTCAGTCCCAACCCGATCGAACTGGCTTGCGCGAACGTAGAATCCGCAATCGCCAACGCCACCGGTGTCCTTCCTCCCAGCAGGGAAGTATGCAAGCGATTCCCGTGCTAGCAGGGCCCGGCGGTTGCACGACGCTGTGAACGCGGGCTAGTGGTCTTATCGGCGGATACGCCATGCGCCGCAGCACCAGGCCTGATTCTTGCCAGGGCAGGTCGGTTTAGGGGTAGGATTAGCGCGCTCGTAACGTCCCCCGACTGTGGGAGGGGGAGCGATGGCCAGTCCCCGCCCCGAACCCGCGAGGCACCCCGACGACGCCGACCTGAGCGGTTCGACCGTCGGCCGTTTCGCCATTCGTGCGCTCATCGGGCGCGGCGGCATGGGCGAGGTGTACCGCGCCGACGACAGCAAGCTGCGCCGCACCGTCGCGCTCAAGCGCCTGAAGCAGCAACTGCGCGACGATCCCTCCCACCGCGAGCGGATCCTCCACGAAGCGCAGCGCGCCTCCGCCATCAATTCGCCGCACGTGGCGGGCGTCCACGACGTGCTGGAGAACGACGGCGAAGTCTTCCTGGTGATGGAGTACGTGGAAGGCGAGAGCCTGCGGGCGGAGCTGAGGGAGCGCGGCGCGCTGCCGGCCCAGGAGTTCCTGCCCATCGCCGTGCAGTGCGTGCAGGCGCTGATCGCCGCCCACCAGAAGGGCGTGGTCCACCGCGACCTGAAACCCGACAACATCATGCTGACGCCCGGCGGTGGAGTGAAGGTGCTGGACTTCGGCCTGGCCAAGCGCCTGCCGCTGCTGGACGAGAGTTGCGAGACCGGCAGCGTCGCCGGGCGGGAAGAGTTCGTCGGCACGCCCGGGTACATGGCGCCGGAGGTGCTGATGGAGGCGCCGGCCGACCACCGGGCCGACATCTTCTCTCTCGGGGTCGTCTTCTACGAGGCGCTCACGGGGCAGCATCCCTTCCGCGCCGGACACCTGGTGATCACTTCCGACCGCGTGTTGCACGACCAGCCGCCACGCATGACCCCGGCGAATCCCCTCCCTCCCGGTCTGGAGGCCGTGGTGGACCGTATGATGGCGAAGCGGGCGGAAGACCGCTACAGCTCCGCCGCCGAGCTGCTCAGCGACTTGCAGCGGGTGCAGCGGGGCGAACTGCCGGCGGCGAGGCGCGCCAAGCCGCGGTGGTTGGGGACGATGCTGCGGACGGCCGCTGCGGTGGCCGTGCTGCTGGTGATCGTCTCGCTCCTGCCGGTGGTCCGCGACCAGTGGCGGCACTGGATGGGCCGCGGCGAACTGCCGGGGCGCAAGTACGTAGCCGTCCTGCCGTTCCGCGCCATCAACGCCGACGACCAGGACTATGCGCAGGGCTTGACCGAGACTCTAACCGCCAAGCTCACGCAATTCACCCGCGACCGGGAGCTGCAAGTCACACCCGCCAGCGAGGTTCGAGCCCGGGGCGTCACCGATCTGGCCAAGGCGCGCAGCGAGCTGGGCGTGAACCTGGTTCTGGAGGGGAGCCTGCATCGTGCCGGCAGCCAGGCGCGGATCTCCTTCGCGCTGGTAGACGCCGCCTCGCGCCGCCAGGTGCGCGCCGACGTGGTCACGGTCGCGGCCTCCGATCCCTTCTCCATGGAGGACCGGGTCGCGGAGGGCGTGGCCCGCATGCTGGAACTGGACCTGGCGGAGCAGGAAAGGGAGGTGCTGGCCTCGCACGGCACCGTGGTCGCCGACGCCTACGAGCTCTACCTGCGGGGTCGCGGCCGGCTGCTGGACTATGACAAGCCGGAGAACGTGGAGAGCGCCATCCGCGACTTCAAAGATGCGCTGCGCCTCGATCCCCGCTATGCGCTGGCCCAGGCCGGACTGGGGGAGGCGTACTGGAAGCGTTACGAGACGTCGCGCGAGGAGATGTGGATCAAAGCGGCGCAAGACTCGTGCGCGGCCGCGGCGGCGCTGGATGCCAGGCTGGCGCCAGCCCGCATCTGCCTGGGCACGGTCGCGAACGGCACCGGCCGCTATGAAGAGGCGGTGCGCGAGTTCCAGCGGGCGCTGGAGGCGGAGCCGACCAGCGACGCCGCGTACCGCGGGTTGGCGGCGGTCTACCAGCGGCTGGGACGGCAGGCGGAGGCGGAGCAGACCTTCAAGCGCGCCATCAGCCTGCGGCCACACTACTGGGCCGGCTACAGCTGGCTGGGGGCGTTCTACTTCGCTGCCGGCCGCTACCAGGATGCCGCGGCCATGTTCCAGCGTGTCACCGAGCTGGCGCCGGAGAGCTTCCGAGGCTACTACAACTTGGGCGGGGTGTACGTCGCCCAGGGACGTTACCCGGAAGCAATAGGGGTGCTGGAACGCTCCGTGGCCATGCGGCCATCGGCGGGAGGGTATTCCAACCTCGGCACCGCGTACTTCTATGAGCGCCGCTTCGCCGAGGCGGCCCGCAGCTATGAGCAGGCGGTGAAACTCGACGAGCGCGATCACATCCTTTGGGGGAATCTCGGCGATGCCTATCACTGGATCCCGAGCAAGCGGCAGGAGTCGCGGGCGGCATTCCAAAACGCACTGGCGTACGCGCGGGAAAAGCTGGAGGTGAACCCACGCGACCGGGACATCCTGGGCTGGGTGGCGGTTTACGAGGCCTCACTCGGCGATGCCGCGGGTGCCCGCAAGCACCTTTCGGCGGCGTTGGCCGGCGGTGCCGCCGGCCCCGAGCTCGCGTACAATGCCGCCGCTGCATACCTGCAGGTCGGGGACAAGGACCAGGCGATCCGCTGGCTGAAGAATGCGGTCGCAGCCGGGTTGACGCCGGCGCTCATCCAGAACAGTCCCACTTGGGATCCCGTGCGTGACGACCAACGGTTGAAAGCCATACTGGTTTCCAGGTGAGTGTCCATCGGGCAGTCGCTCCGGCGCCGAGCGCACCTGGGATCCATCTTGGTCTGGCGCCAAGGGAGGAGATGATGAAAATGAAACTGCAGCCAATGAAGGACAAGATCACGTACATCGTGGATGAGGGGTCGGGCCAGTACACGACGGTACCCGATCCACCCAAGTTGTCGAAGAGAGACGGGAACCAGGTTCTGTGGGTGTCGACAGTGGACGCGGACGTAGTCCTGCGCTTCCCCAAGAGCGAACCCTTCGGGTATGCCGAACTCAAGGTCGAGGCCAAGGGCTGGCAAGCCTCGGGAGAAGCGACGTCGCCGTCCCGGAAAGAACCGTATCCCTATACGATCACCAAAGCCAAAGCGGCAGGTGTGAGCGCCGCCGACCCCGGCATCAAGATCGACCCGTAGGCGACAAGGAAGGTGCCCTAGCTGAGCCGCCGCAGCACCAGGGCCGAGTTCTTGCTGCCGAAGGCGATGCAGTTGCAGATGGCGTGCTCGATCTGCGCCTTACGGCCGGGCTGGGGCACGTAGTCGAGGTCGCACTCTGGGTCGGGAACTTCGAGGTTGATGGTGGGCGGTATCGCGCCGTGCTTCATGGCCACGAGGGCGGCGGCGACGCCGGCGGCCCCGCAGGCGCCCTGAGGATGTCCGATCTGTGACTTCAGCGCCGACATGGGAGTGCGCGGCGCGTGCTCGCCCAGGGCCCGCTTCAGGGCCTGGGTCTCGATGCGGTCGTTGAGCTGGGTGGAAGTGCCGTGCAGGTTCACGTACTGGATGTCCGCTGGGCCGATGCCGGCTTCCTGCATGGCCAGGCTGATGGCGCGGGCGGGTTCCTCGCCGCCTTCATCCAGGCGGACGCGGTGGAAGGCCTCGCAGGTGGAGCCGTAGCCCGCGATCTCGGCGTAGATCCTGGCGCCGCGGGCGCGGGCGTGCTCGTATTCCTCCAGCACCAGCATCCAGGCGCCTTCCGCGATCACGAAGCCGTCGCGGTCCCTGGAGAAGGGCCGTGAAGCCCGCTCCGGCGCGTGGTTCCAGGAGCTGGTCATGATGCGCATGAGGGTGAAGCCCTTCATGATGCCGTGGGCGAGGGGAGCGTCGGCGCCGCCGGTCAGGACCAGGGGGAGAGTGCCGGCCTGGATCTGGCGCAGGGCGTAGCCGATGGCGTCGGTCGAGGAAGTGCAGCCGCTGGTGACCACCTGGCTGAGGCCGCGCAGCCCGAAGCGCATGCTGATCTCGCTGGAGAGCGTGCCCATGGTCCCGCTGGGGATGGAGAACAGGCTCACCTGCTTGATCTTGCCGCTGAGCCAGAGGCGGTATTGCTCTTCGGAGAAGTCCTGGGCGCCGCCGCCGGTCCCGAGGATGACGCCGACGTCGCGCTTCTCCTCAAGCGACATGGAGGAAGGATCCAGTCCGGCGTCGGCGAGGGCCTCGGCGGAGGCCGCGATGGAGAGCGGCACCACTCGCGAGACGTGCTTGCGCTCTTTCGCTTCCACCCACTGGAGTTCGTCGAAGCCGGTGACCTCGCCGGCGATCTGGACCGGGAGGTCGGAGGGGTCGAAGCGGGTGATGCGGCGCACCCCGCTCTCGCCCGCCAGGATGGCGCGGCAAAAGGCCTCCAGCCCGGTCCCGTTCGGGCTGACCGCCCCCACCCCGGTGATGACCACACGCGTGCGCATGCGCTCTCTATAATGATGACGCCGGTCCGACCAAGATACAGGAAAGCGCTGGATGCCGCTGGGGGTCTACATCTCGGTCCCGTTCTGCCGTTCGAAGTGCAGCTACTGCAACTTCGCCTCCGGGGTGTTCTCCCGCGCGCTGATGACGCGCTACGTGGACCGCGTCTGCGCCGATATCGCGGGAGCGGAGGAGCTGGCATCCTCCCTCGGCGCGGAGTTCGAGCGGACGGTGGATTCCGTGTACTTCGGCGGCGGCACGCCGACGGCTCTGGAGCCCGCCGAGCTCGCCCGCTTGTTCGCCCACCTCAGCGACAACTTCGAGGTGCTCGAAGGGGCCGAGGTGACGGTGGAGTGCGCCCCCGGCTCGCTGACGCCGGACATGCTGGACACGCTAGTCGGCTGCGGCGTGAACCGGGTCAGCCTGGGGGTGCAGTCGTTCGTGGACCAGGAGGCGGCGGCGGTCGGACGGCTGCACACGCGGGCGCAGGTGCTGGACGACATCGCGCGGCTGCGGGTAGCGGGCATTTCCGAGCTGAACCTCGACTTGATCGCCGGGCTGCCGCACCAGACGCGCGAGTCGTGGATGTATTCGCTGGCGGAGGCGATGGCGACGGAGGTGCCTCACGTCAGCGTGTACATGCTGGAGGTGGACGAGGATTCCCGGTTGGGGCGCGAGTTGATGGCGGGCGGCACCCGCTACCACGCCCACTTCGTTCCCGATGAGGACCTGACCGCCGACCTCTACCTGGAGGCGTGCGGGACGCTGGAGCGGGCCGGTATCGCGCAGTACGAGATCTCGAACTATGCCCGGCCGGGACACGAATCGCGCCACAACCTGAAGTACTGGACGCGGCAGCCGTATCTCGGCTTCGGGCTGGATGCGCACTCGATGCTGCGCGCGGGTGCTCGCCTGGCGGAGAGCGGCGCCGAAGGCTTCCGCTTCGCTACCCCAGATGGATTGGAGGGATACCTCGGGAGGGATCCCGGCATGGCGCCGGCAATCACCATCCTGACTCCCGGCGCGGCGCTGGAGGAGACATTCTTCCTCGGCCTGCGGCTCAACCGAGGCGTCCGGCTGGAGGACGCGCGCCAGCGCTTCGGGCCGGAGGCAATGGAGTACATCGACGAGGCAGTCTCTGAGTTCATCAGTGACGGCCTGATGTCGGGCGGCGAGCGCGTGGCCCTGACCGCAAAGGGCCGCCTGCTGTCGAACGAGGTCTTTGCTCGCTTCGTGAGTGTCCCTGGTGCTGCGCGCCGCCGCAGAATCCAGTAAACTAACAGCTTCATTCACGGCTCATTCGCGTTCATGAAGGGTACCTCCGCACATCCTGAGACGCAGTTGCCTGCCGAGGCCGGCCGGGCCACGCCCATCGACCTGCGCAGCGACACCGTCACCCGGCCGACGCCGGAGATGCGCCGCGCCATGGCCGAGGCCGAGGTCGGGGACGACGTTTACGGCGAGGACCCCACCATCAACCGCCTGGAGCAGCGGGCCGCCGAAGTCTTCGGGCGCGAGGCCGCCATCTTCGTCCCCTCCGGCACCATGGGCAACCAGATCGCCATCAAGTGCCACACCCAGCCGGGGCAGGAGGTGATCTGCGAGTCGCGCGCCCACATCCTCGACTACGAGATGGCGATGCTCTCGGCGTTCTCCGGCTGCATCGCCCGGCCGGTGATAGGCGAGAACGGAATCCTGCGCTGGGACGACATCAAGCGCCGCGTCCGGCCCAAGATCTACTACGTGGCGCAGACCGGGCTGGTGGCGCTGGAGAACACCCACAACATGGCGGGCGGGACGGTGTACCCGCAGGCGGTCGCGGACGAGATCTGCGACGGCGCGCACGACGCCGGCCTGCCGGTGCATCTGGACGGCGCGCG
>CAYTPH010000043.1:0-13522 GCA_964439635.1 uncultured Terriglobales bacterium | reverse complement strand
GTTCAGCCGCAGGCGGTCGATGATCTCGGGGTTGGCGTCGGAATCGATCTCCAGGCGGACGGCGTCGCCGCGGCGGCGGTTGTGCAGCTCGGTGCGCACCGACTCCAGCAGCGAGCGCGACTCCTCCTCCTGCAAGTACAGGTTGCTGTTGCGGGTGACGCGGAAGGCGGCAGCGGAGACGATGTCGTACCCGCGATACATCTTGCCGGCGTGGTAGGCCACCAGGTCGTGCAGGAAGATGTAGTCGGCGGTGTCCATCGCCGGCAGGCGCACCAGCCGCGGCAGGGCCCGGGGGACGGTGACAACGCCCAGGTAATTGCCCGCGGCGCGCCGCCGGCGCCGCAGCAGGAACGCGACACACAGCGCCTTGTTCAGGACGCGTGGGAAGGGGTGCGCCGGGTCCACCGTCACCGGCGTCAGCAGCGGGTCGAGCTCCCGCTGGCAGTACTCGTCCACGAACTGCATCTGTCCGGCCGCCAGGTCGCCCAGCCCCAGCACGCGGATGCCTTGCTCGGCCCGTGCCGGGCGCAGTTGCTCGTTCCAGCAGCGGTACTGCGCCTCTACGAACACGTGCGAGCGCTGCGCCAGCAGGTCGCGCTCCTCGGGAGGCGGGATGCCGTCAGGGCCGGGCTCGGTCTGGCCGTCCTCGATGCGTTGCAACAGCGCCGCCATGCGCACCTCGAAGAACTCGTCCAGGTTGCTGGCAGTGATGGTGAGGAACTTCAGCCGCTCCAGCAGGGGGTTGCGCTCGTCCTGCGCCTCCTCCAGCACGCGCCGGTTGAACTCCAGCCAGGACAGCTCGGGGTTCAGGTAATACGCGGGATTTTCCAGGGTGATGCGCGCCATGGCCGTGCTCGGAGGGGGACTTAATCCTAAGACGGGGCCAGAGCCGAGGCAAGTGGCTAGCTGGCAGCCGGCAGAAGGCGAGTGGCAGGAAGCTACTGTAGTTTCAGTGGCTTACGGTCGCCCCTGTTTTTCTTCTCCGTGCCTCCGTGCCTCCGTGTCTCCGTGGTGGGTGTCTTCTTCGCGAGCACTACCCGAATGCCTGTGACGCCCATCACTCGACGCCGCCCATGCCCCGGTTTATCCTTCTTAGTCCGCTCAATGAAGCCGGACCCGCCGAGGAGCCCTTGCCCGAGCCCGCCGCCAGCCCCGACCTCACCCGCCAAGTCCGCCAGCTTTGGCCCGAGCTGGAGTGGATCCAGGACGCCGCCCTGCGCGAGAAGACGTTGCGCACCTGGGTGCACGCCTTCGAGCTCAGCCCGCTCGTACCCGACGATCTGAACAACATTCCCTTCACGCTGCTGGTGCCGGACTGCCCCACAACGTTCATGGAGCACAAGCGCTGCGTGGTACACATCGCGCGTCGCTCGGCCGAGGCGATGCGCGAGTTCATGGGCAAGGCGCTGCCCATCGACATGGACACGGTCATCGCCGGCGCCATCCTGGCCGACGTCGGCAAGGTGCTGGAATACGAAAAGGTTGGCGGCCGCTCGCGTCAGAGCCAGCGCGGCGAGCTGCTGCGGCATCCTTTCACCGGCGTGGCCGTGGCCATGGAGTGCGGAGTGCCCGACGCGGTATGCCACATCATCGCCGCCCACGCCGCCGAGGGCGGACACGTGAAGCGCACGACCGAGGCCTGGATCGTCCACCACGCCGACTTCATGGCGTTTGAGCCGTTCAAGACGTTGAAGAAGTAGGCAGGAGTCAGCGGAGAAGACATGGGAGTAAGCAGCGGCAAGCCGACGATCACGGCGGAGATGTCGAAGTGGGCGGCCAGCGTGAAGTTTGCCGACCTCTCGCAGGACGCGGTCTACCAGGCCAAGCGCTTCCTGCTGGATTCCGTCGGCTGCGCCCTCGGCGGCTACCAGCAGCACGACGTCATCATCGCCCTGGAAGTGCTGGACGAGATCGCAGCGTCCGGCCCCGCCACGGTCATCGGCACCGGCAAGCGCCTGGACGCGGTCTCCGCGTCGCTGGCCAACGCCCTGATGATCCGCTGCATGGATTACAACGACATTTACTGGAAGCAGGACCCGTCGCACCCGTCGGACATCTTTCCCGCGGCGCTGGCCTGCGGCGAGCGCGCCAGGGCCGATGGCCGCGAGCTGATCGTCGGGCTGGTGCTGGGCCACGAGTTCGAGCAGCGCTTCTGCGAGGCGGCCTTTCCCGGCATCCGCGAGCGCGGTTGGCATCACGCCACGCTGACCGCGTTCGTCTCGCCCATCGTCGCCGGGCGCATGCTGAACCTGGGATGGGAGCAGATCCAGCACGCCATCGGCATCTCCGCTTCGCGGCAGTGCACGCTGGGCGCGGTCACCGCCGGCAAGCTCACCATGATGAAGAACACGGTGGACCCGATGGCCACCCAGTCGGGCGTGCTGGCCGCGCTGCTGGCCGAAAAGGGCTACACCGGCCCCGAGCACGTGGTGGACGGCAAAGAAGGCCTGACGCACTGCTTCGGCCCCGAGTGGAAGCTCAACATCCTGACCGCCGGGCTGGGCGAGTCGTGGCGCATCACCCAGTGCGGCATGAAGTTCTTCCCCACCGAGGCGCTGACGCACGCGCCCATCTCGGCCACGCTCGACCTGGTGAAGAAGCACGACCTGAAGCCGGAGCAGATCGAGAAGGTGCGCATCCGCTCGCTGGCGCGCGCCGCCGACATCCTCAGCGACCCCAGCAAGTACGACCCGAGCAGCAAGGAGACCGCCGACCACTCGCTGCCCTACGTGATCGCCGCCGCCATCGTGGACCGCCAGGTCACGCCCGTCCAGTTCACCATGGACAAGATCCTGGACACGCGCATCCGCGAGCAGTTGCACAAGGTGGAGGTGGTCGCCGATCCGGAGATCGAGAAGGTCTTCCCGGCGCTGCAGCGCGTGGTGGTGACCATCCGCACGACGGATGGCAAGGAATTCACCGAGCAGCTCGACTATCCCAAGGGCGACCCGCGCAATCCGCTCTCCGACAAGGAGATCGAGGAGAAGTTCGAGGCCCTGGCGGGACCGGTGATGTCGAAGGACGCGCGGCGGAGAGCCATCGAGGCCATCTGGGCGTTGGAGAGGCAACGGTCGGTGACGGACCTGATGGGTGCGTTCGTAGCGGAGAAACGCGCCGTGCACGCGTAGGAAAAGCTTAACCACGGAGGACACAGAGGACACGGAGGAAGGGAAAGGCAAAGATTCCTCGGCGTGCTCGGCGGCCTCGGCGGTGAATGAATGGGTCAGACCGTAGTCGAAAAGATCGCGCAGGCGCACCTGGCGGAAGGGCCCAAGCGGCCGCTGCGGACGGGAGACTTCGTCTCCATCCGCCCGCGCCACGTCATGACCCACGACAACACCTCGCCGGTCATGAAGAAGTTTCAGGGGCTCGGCGCCAAGCGGGTGCTCGACCCGCGCCAGCCGGTCTTTGCCCTCGACCACGACATCCAGAACATCGCCGAGGAGAACCTGAAGAAGTACCGCGCCATCGAGGCCTTCGCGCGCGAGCACGGCATCGACTTCTACCCCGCGGGCACCGGCATCGGACACCAGGTCATGGTGGAGAACGGGTACGTGGTTCCGGGCGCGCTGGTGGTCGCCTCCGATTCGCACTCCAACATGTACGGCGGGCTGGGCGCCATCGGCACGCCGGTGGTGCGCACCGACGCGGCCTCCATCTGGGCGACGGGGGAGTTCTGGTGGCAGGTACCGCGCACCGTGCAGGTGGTGCTCGAAGGCCGCCTGCCCGAGGGTTCGACCGGCAAGGACGTCATCATCACCCTCTGCGGTCTCTACAGCCAGGAAGAGGTGCTCAACGCGGTGGTGGAATTCGCCGGCCCGGGCGTGGCCACGCTCAGCATGGACGCGCGGCTCTCCATCGCCAACATGAGCACCGAGTGGGGCACGCTCGCCGGCTGGTTCCCGGTGGACGCGATCACCATCGCCTACATGCGAGGCGTCCACGCGAAGCTGAAGGCGCGCGGGATCGAGCGCTTCAGCGAGTCCGATATTCAGCGCTGGGAGGAAGACCCGCCGCGTCCCGATGCCGACGCCGCGTACGCTGCTCGCATCATCCTGAATTTGAGCGAGGTCACGCCGCACGTCTCCGGTCCCGACACGGTGCAGACCATGGCTCCGCTGGCTGAGATCGGCCCCAAGAAGATCCGTATTCAGAAGGCCTACCTGGTCTCCTGTGTGAACTCTCGACTGGAAGACCTGGAGGCTGCGGCACGCGTGGTGAAAGGCAAGAAGGTCGCCGCCGGAGTGAAGTTCTACCTGGCGCCGGCCAGCACGTCGGTGCAGGTGGAGGCGGACCGCCGCGGCTATTGGCAGACGCTGATCGACGCCGGCGCCGTGACCCTGCCCGCCGGCTGCGGACCGTGCATCGGACTGGGCACCGGGCTGCTGGAACCCGGCGAGGTCGGCATCTCCGCCACCAACCGCAATTTCAAGGGACGCATGGGCTCGCGCGAGGCGCAGTGCTACCTGGCCAGCCCCGCCGTGGTCGCCGCTTCGGCTGTGGCCGGGTTCATCACCGCTCCCGGAGTCGTCGCGAACGGCGGGCCGAGGCGCGACTACACCGAGCTGGCCGCGCCCGCTCCGGTCAGCGAGACGGTCGAGATCCTGCCGGGATTCCCCCGCGAGCTGCGCGGGCGGATGGTCTTCGTGCCCAAGGACAACGTCAACACCGACGCCATCTACCCCGGCACCTACACCTATCGCGACGACATGACGCCCGCCATGATGGCCAAGGTCATCATGGAGAACTACGATCCCGAATTCGCCGGACGCGCGCGGGCCGGCGACGTGGTGGTCGGCGGCTTCAACTTCGGCACCGGCTCCAGCCGCGAGCAGGCGGTCACCGCGCTCAAAGCCGCCGGCATCCCGCTGGTCATCGCCGGCACCTTCTCCCAGACCTACCTGCGCAACGCCTTCAACAATGGCTTCCTGTGCATCGAGGTGCCGGAGTTGGTGAATCGCCTGCGCAAGCTGTTCGCCGATGCGAAAGAGAAGACCATCATCCCCGGCGACGAGCTGCACGTTGACTTCGCCAACGGCCTAGTCACGTTCCGCGGCGAGGGTTTCCAGTTCGCGCCCCTGGGCACGGTGCCGCAGTCTCTTGTGGTCGCAGGCGGCGTGGAGAACCTGGTGAAGCAGAAGATCGGGATGGCACAAGAAGTTGCGAAATAAGGAGGATTGCAGATTTAAGATTTGAGATTGCAGATGTTTCCGGCGCAGGGCGCTCTCTCCAGCTAGGCACATCTGAAATCTGAAGTTTGAAATCTGAAATCGAGAGGCACATGGCACTGTTCACGTACTTTTTCGCATATCGCGGCACCTCGGCGGTCGGGCAGATCAAGGCACCGACGCCGAAAGCGGCCGTCAGCAAGTGGACGAAGTCGTTCGACTACGCCGGCGCGCTGGGCATGAAGAAGAACGAAGGCGAGGCGCTGCTGCGTGCCTTTAGCGAGCAGCAGCCCCTGCCGGTCAAGCGCAGCAAGAACGTCTGGGGTATGGCGGCGAACGCCGACGGCACCCTGGCGCTGCTGCACATGGTGAAGACCGACGAGAAGGGCTGACGCCGCGGCCGAGGGCGGCCGCGCTACAAGTTCCTGCTAGCGACCAGCGACTGGAGAGAGCACTCATATGGCGAAATACACCGTAATCACCATGCCGGGCGACGGCATCGGCAACCAGGTCCTGCCCGAGGCGCTGCGCGTCCTCGACGCCGTCGACTTCGACGCCAGGTACGTCCACGCCGACATCGGCTGGGACATCTGGTGCAGCGAGGGCAATGCGCTCCCCGACCGCACCATCAAACTGCTGGAGGAGCACAAGCTCGGCCTCTTCGGCGCCATCACCTCCAAGCCCAAGAAGGAAGCCGACGCCGAGCTCAAGCCGGAGCTCAAGGGCAAGGGTTTCGTCTACTACAGCCCCATCGTGACCATGCGCCAGCGCTTCAACCTGGACATCTGCATGCGTCCCTGTATCGGCTTCCCCGGCAACCCGCTGAATTTCATCCGCAAGAAGGCGGACGGCGGCTGGGAAGAGCCGCACGTGCGCTCGGTCATCTTCCGCCAGGGCACCGAGGGCCTGTACGCGGGCGTGGAGTGGACCAACCCGCCGGATAACGTGCGCGCCGCCTTCGCGTCCCACCCGAAGTTCAAGCCCTTTGCCAACGTCAAAGGCGAGGACCTGGCGGTCTCGCTGCGCATCATCACCCGCGAGAACGCCCGCCGCATCGCCGACGCTGCCTTTCGCTACGCCCGCAAGAACGGCTTCAAGAACGTCACCATCTGCGAGAAGCCCAACGTGTTGCGCGAGACCTCCGGCATGATGGAGGAGGTCGCCAAGGAAGTGCAGAAGCAGTACCCCGAGATCCCGCTCTGGTCCACCAACATCGACGCGCAGATGATGTGGCTGACCAAGAACCCAGAGGAATACGGCGTGCTCATCGCCTCGAACCTGTTCGGCGACGTCATCTCCGACGCTTTCGCCGGGCTGGTGGGCGGGCTGGGCTTCGCGGCCAGCGGCAACATCGGCGACGAGGTCGCGGTCTTCGAGCCCACGCACGGCTCCGCCCCCAAGTACGCCGAGCTGAACCCGCCCATCGTGAACCCCATCGCCATGGTGCTGTCGGCGGCGATGATGCTCGACCACATCGGCGAGTCCGCCAAGTCCAAGCTCATCTGGGACGCGGTCACCGCCGTGGTGAAAGAGGGCAAAGTGCGCACCTACGACATGATGCGCATCCCCGGCGGCGCCAAGGCCATCGGCCAGGGCGCGGCCTCCACCATCCAGATGACCGACGCCATCCTGCGCGCGGTCGAGAAGCTGAGGGCACATGCCGGCAGCCGAAGCGAAACTACCGCGGCTCGCTGAAGCCGGGCACTGGGGCGCCGAGGTCCGCTCCGACTGCCACGTGGCGGTGGAGCCGCGGGCCTCGGGCGGCCTTGCCGTCGAGCTGACCTCGCGAGTGAAGCCCTATTACGGCCCCGCCATCGAGCAGCAGGCGCGCGAGGTGCTGGCCGCCCTGGGCGTGCAGCACGCCCGCGTGGTCGTCCACGACGAAGGCGCGCTGCCGTTCACCATCTCCGCCCGTCTCGAGGCCGCCGCCAGGCGCGCCGGGCTGGCAGAAGGGAAGCGCGCGCTGCCGGAAGCGCTGCCGCTACCGCCGCCGTCGCCTCGTGACCGCTTGCGCCGCTCGCGCCTCTACCTGCCGGGCTCGGAACCCAAGTACTTCATCAACGCCGGCCTGCACGAGCCGGACGCGGTCATCCTCGACCTCGAAGATTCAGTCCACCCTGGTGAGAAGGACGCAGCTCGCCTGCTGGTGCGCAACGCGCTCCGTGCCGTGGATTTCGGCCACGCCGAGCGCATGGTGCGCATCAACCAGCTTCCGCTGGGGCTGGCCGACCTGGAAGAAGTGGTGCCGGAATCCCCCGACGTCATCCTCATCCCCAAGGTCGAGACCGCCGGCCAGGTGGTGGAGGTAGACGACAAGGTCCGCGAGGTGCAGAAGCTGCACAAGCAGGAACGCTCCATCTGGCTGCTGCCCATCCTGGAGTCCGCACTCGGCGTCGAGCACGCCTACGAGGTTGCCAAGGCCAGTGAGCGCATCTGCGCCGTCACCATCGGATTGGAAGATTACACGGCGGACCTCGGCGTGGTGAAGACCGCCGAAGGCCACGAATCGCACTATGCCCGCTATCGTCTGGTGAACGCCGCCCGCGCCGCCGGCGTCCAGGCCAACGATTCCGTCTTCGGCGACATCGGCGACATGGATGCCCTGCGCCGCTACGCCACCGCCTCCCGCGCCATGGGCTTCGAGGGCATGGGCTGCGTCCACCCGCTGCAGGTCGAGGTCATCCACCAGGCCTTCGCGCCCTCCGACGTCGAGATCGCCAAGGCTCAGCGCATCGTCGCTGCCTTCGAGGAGGCGCAGAAGCGCGGCCTGGGCGTGGTCTCGCTGGGCTCCAAGATGATCGACCCGCCGGTGGTGAACCGCGCTCTGAAGCTGGTCGCACAGGCCCGCCGGATGGGCCTGCTGAAGGATTCCCAATGAACCGCACCGCCACCGAGGTGAAGAGGGATCTGGTGAGCAACGCCGCCGGACGGCGCGTGCCCACTGAGGTCAACGGCAAGCCGCAGCGGCCATACACGGGCATCCACGGCGAGCCGCCGGCGGGCCGCAAGGCCGCGCCGCCCATCCGCCGCGCCTCCGACTACCCGTTGAACGGCGACAAGCGCGTCCCCGACCTGGAGACCGCGCTGCGCAAGTGCGGCCTGCGCGACGGCATGGTCATTTCCAACCATCACCACCTACGCAACGGCGACGCCATCGCCGTCCAGATGCTGGAAACGGCGGCGCGCATGGGTGTCCGCGACCTGATGTGGTTCCCCTCGGCCTCGTTCCCCTCGCAGGCCTCGGTGATCGAGCTGATGGAGCGCGGCGTCGTCCACCACATCGAGGGCTCGATGAACGGCCCGCTGGGCGACTACTGCACCCAGGGCAAGATGCGCGGCATGGGCGTGCTGCGCTCGCACGGCGGGCGCTGGCAGGCCATCCAGGACGGCGAGGTGCACATCGACATCGCCGTCATCGCCGCCCCCACCGCCGACCCCTTCGGCAACGCCAACGGCGCCTTCGGCAAGTCCGCCTGCGGCTCCCTCGGCTTCGCCCTCGCCGACTCCATGTACGCCGACCACGTCATCGTGGTCACCGACAACCTCGTGCCATTCCCCTGCGTGCCGGCGCAGATCCAGGGCAACAACGTTGACTACGTAGTCGAGGTGCCCTCCATCGGCGACCCCGGAAAGATCGTCTCCGGCACCACCCAGATCACCCGCAGCCCCGACCGCCTGCGCATCGCCCGCATGGTGGCGCAGTTCCTGCGCGACGCCGGCATCATGCGTCCCGGTTTCAGCTTCCAGGCCGGCGCCGGCGGCATCGCGCTGGCCTTCGTCCAGTACCTCAAGGAGATGATGAAGGACGCCGGGGTGAAGGCGCGCTTCGTCCGCGGCGGCTCCACCAAGTTCCTGGTCGAGCTGCTGCGCGAGGGCCTGACCGACTACATCCTCGACGGCCAGACCTTCGATCTCGCCGGCGTGGAGTCCATCGGCAGCGATCCCTGCCATCTGCCCACCTCGCCCTTCACCAGCTACAACTTCCACGGCAAGGGTTTCTACGGCAGCTTCGTGGACGCGGTGGTGCTGGGCGCTACCGAGGTGGACGTGAACTTCAACGCCAACGTGGTCACCCACTCCGACGGCCGCCTGCTGCACGGCATCGGCGGCTGGCAGAACTGCCTGTTCTCCGGTTGCACCATCCTGGCCGTGCCCAGCTTCCGCGACCGCATCCCGGTGATTGTGGACGAGGTCACCACCCTGGTCGGCCCCGGCGAGCTCATCGACGTAGTGGCCACCGAGCGCGGCATCGCCATCAATCCCCGGCGCAAGGACCTGATCGAAGCGACGAAGAACTCCAATCTGCCCATCCGGCCCATTGAGGAGATTCAGAAAGAAGTCGAGCGCATCTGCGGTGGCAAGCCGGAGAAGCCTCGCCTCGGCGACCGCCCGGTCGCGGTGGTGAAGTGGGTGGATGGCAGCGTGCTCGACACCGTCTGGCAGGTGATCGGGGAAGTCTCCACCGCGGCCTCGGTGCCGGAGTAACTGCGATTCCTGGTCGGACGGTAGAAGCTCGCCGAGTCACCGCGTACTCCTCATGCGCAATCTGGAGTGCGCGGGTGTCCTTCTGTGTAACGTGAAACTCGCCCCCAATTCAAATGCAAGTCTTTGCGTGACCAATATTGCAACATGGTACTAAGCCGCTATTTTTGAGCAACTTAGTTTGGAAACAGAGTTGCACATCGACAAGCGACTCCCCTTTTCCACCTTGCAAGGAGGGCTTTCATGAAATTTAAGCTACTCGTCTTGGCAGTCCTGGTCGTGGCAACGCCGGCCCTTGCGGATGTAGTGCTGTATTCCGCTAGTGCGCAGGCGGACCAGACCAATCCGATCCCGGGCGGGACGACCTTCGCGGTCGGGCCTGCCGGCGGTGGTGGCCTTGATGGCGGCGCGATCGGCTTTGTGAACCCGGTCGCGGGCCTGGTCACCATCGACGTATTCGATTGCTGCCTGGTCGGCGATGTGTATGAAGTGATCGTTGATGGCACATCGATCGGCTACACCGCGTTCGTTCCCATGGGCGGCCCCGGGCTCAGCACCGGGTCGTTCACCATCGACCTCACTGCCGGCGCGCATACCGTCGACATCTGGGACATCACCCTGTCGTATTTGGGCTTCGCCTCGCCGTTCGGCGGCGGGGTTGTGCCTGCGGGCTTCAGCCCTGCCGGCTTGGACGTGGTCATCACCTCGCACGTTCCCGAGCCGGGCAGCCTGCTGCTCCTGGGTACCGGCTTGCTCGGTCTGGCTAGCCGCCTGCGCAGGAAACTGTAAGTCTTGGTCGCTTTTGGGAAGCCGCCCTTTCCGGGCGGCTTTCTTGCTTTTCTGCCTTTCCCCGCCTTCGCGAATCCCCCCGGAAATGCCGAGGGTGGGCTCCGGGATGGGCCTAATCCCACAGCTCCGCGAGTACTTGGGTGCAATGGGCTTTCAATTGAGGTGCAAACCTTTGCGGCGCACTCGCTTGTCAACTCCAGTAAGCCTTTTGTTTACAGTTGGTTAGGTTTGGAATCAGAGTTGCTGTTTCTACCACCGACTCCCCGTTTTCCACCTTGCAAGGAGGATGTTCAATGAAGGGTAAGCTTCTCGTAGTGGTTGCAGTACTCGCTCTGGCGGTTTCGCCCGCGCTGGCGGATGTGGTGCTGGTTTCCACATTCCCGATTGCGGACACTGCCAATCCTGCGCCGGCCGGAACGACTTTTGCCGCCGGTCCTGGCGGTCTCGTCGGCGGCATCGGCGGTCCCATTGGCTTCGTCAATCCGGTTGCCGGCCTGGTCACCATTGACGTAGTCGATTGCTGCCTGGTCGGCGACGTGTACGAAGTGATCGTTGATGGCACCTCGATCGGCTATACCTCGTTCGAGCCCATCGGCGGCGCCTCCGGCAGCACCGGCTCGTTCACCATCGACCTGACTGCTGGCGCGCACTCCGTGGACATCTGGGACATCACCCTGTCCTACCTCGGCTTTGCGTCCCCGTTCGGCGGCGGCATCGTGGATCCGATCTACAGCCCCGCTGGCCTGAGCGTGACCGTCACCTCCCACGTTCCGGAGCCGGGCAGCCTGCTGCTCCTGGGTACCGGTCTGGTGGGTCTGGCGGGCCGTCTTCGCAAGAAGATCAAGGCCTAGTCCAGAATCTGTTCCCAAGAAGCCGCCCGCAAGGCGGCTTCTTTGTTTTGCTTGGTAGACTCCAGCGTATGCCCTGTTTGCTCCGGACCGGCCTGTGGCTCCTGGTAGCGACGGCGGCCGCCTTGCCGGCCCGCGCCGACGACCTGGCCTCCCGCGTCCTCGTCGTCTTCAACAAGTACAGCAAGGAATCGCAGCAGGTGGCCCGGCACTACATGGATGTCCGCGGCATCCCCTCGGCGAACGCCTGCCCCATCAAGCCCGTCGGCCTCAAGGACGGCAAGGCGTCCCTGCCCATCGTCTACGTCGCCTGGGGAGACGAGTTCGACAGCCAGGTCCGCAAGCCCATCCGCAAGTGCCTGGAGCGGGTCGGCAAGCAGCGCATCCTGTACATCGTGATGGCCTACCAGACGCCCTACAAGATCGGCTCCGAGCCCGCCGGCCTCGGGGTCTCGATCGACCAGCACCTGGCCGACATCTGGGATGAGGTCGGCGCCGCCGGGCTGCAGCAGCGAGCCGTGAATCCCTACTTCGCCCCCAGCCGCAACAAGGCCGGCCGCTATGTTCGGTTTGAATCCCTGGCTGACTACCGCGCCCGCGGCTACACCAAGCTGCTTTACTCGGTGTGGCGGCTGGACGCGCCTTCGGCGGCTCTGGCCAAGGGGCTGGTGGACAAGGCCATGGCGGCGGAGAAGGCGGGCCTCTCCGGCCTGGCGTGCTTCGACCGCCGCGGCGGCGGCAAGGACATGGTCGCCGAGAACATCGGGGAAGACGGCTACATGCTTGGCGACTGGGAGATCTTCCGCGCTGCCCAGGCCGCCCGCGCCGTCGGCTTCCAGGTGCTGGAGGACGACCGCGAGGCCGAGATCGGCACCCCTCCCGCCCCCGCCCGTTGCGACAACACCGCCCTCTACGCCGGCTGGTATTCGCTCAACCACTACAACGACGCCTTCAGCTGGGCTCCCGGGGCCATCGGTTTCCATCTGGACAGCGGCTCGGCCATGGATCCGCGCGGCGGCAATAACTGGTCAGCCAACGCCGTCGCCAAGGGCATCACCGCCACGGCGGGCGCCGTGACTGAGCCGTATCTGCAGGGCCTGCCCCGTCCCGGCGGCATCTTCCGCAACCTGTTCGAGGGCGCCAACCTCGGCGACGCCGTCCTGCGCAACACCCTCTGGATCAAGTGGAACACCATCAACATCGGCGACCCGCTCTACCGCCCCTTCCCCGCCGGCAAGCCTCCCTTCAACCGCAAGAAAGGCGACTAATCTCCCGGATGGGGCCAGGTAAAGAGCTTGTTGAGGGTGAAGTTCACGCCCATGCCCACCAGGATGGCGCCCAGCTGGCACCCCAGCAGGACCAGGGTCGGCAGCTTCGGCCCGCCGTTGTCATAGTGCAGTAGCGCCGCCATCGCCTGGGAAAGGCCCGCGAACGCCAGGGTAGTGATGGCCAGCGCCACCAGCGAGACCGCAAGGTAGGAGACGTACTTCCGCACCATGGCCATGCCGCGGTGCGCGCGGTCGCGGAAGGTCCAGAGATTGTTCAGCAGGTAGTTGGTCAGCGTGGCGATCAGGCTGGCCATGGCGGAGGCGCGCCAGTCGCGGTAACGCGTCAGCTGCAGGATGAACGTCATGGCCACCAGGTTCACCACCGTGCCGCTCGCGCCCACCAGGCCGAACTTCACCATGTCCTTGGGCAGCAGCCGGCCCAGCCAGGAAAGCTCCCACAGCTGGCAGAGATAGGCGTACACCACCGAGGCCGACAGCTTCGACTCTCCCGCCAGGCGCGGGCGGAAGGTGAACGGCACCTCGCGCAGCTTGCGCGGCTGCAGGCGCACCGCGATCTCCAGCAAGATCTTGAAGCCGCCGGTGTTCAGCCGGTCACGCACC
The DNA here is from genome assembly GCA_964439635.1 of uncultured Terriglobales bacterium. Lineage (GTDB taxonomy): Bacteria > Acidobacteriota > Terriglobia > Terriglobales > Acidobacteriaceae > CAYTPH01. The sequence continues at coordinate 346 of CAYTPH010000043.1, read as the reverse complement.
CGCAGGAAATCCGCCCGCCGCAGCATGAAGAAGCCGGACATGGGGTCGTGCAGGTCGATGCCCAGCAGCAGGTGGGCCAGCTTGGTGGCCACCCACGACTCGAAGCGCCGCAACCAGTTCCACTCGCCGGTGCCCCCGCCGGCGGTGTAGCGGCTGGCCACGGCCAGGTCGGCGCCGCTATCCAACTCGCGAGCGAGCAGCGGCAGCACCGTAGGGTCGTGTTGCAGATCGGCGTCGATGCAGGCGACGTACTCACCCCCGGCGGCGGCGAAGCCCTCCACCACCGCGGGGCTCAGGCCGCGGTTCGCGGTGCGCCGCAGGCTGCGCACCCGCGGGTTGCGCCGCC
>CAYTPH010000042.1:0-13857 GCA_964439635.1 uncultured Terriglobales bacterium | reverse complement strand
CGACCCCTTCCGGGTGGTGGACGCCCTGCTGAAGCAGATCAAGGCCAAGGTCATCCTGGTGGACGTGCACGCGGAAGCCACCTCGGAGAAGATCGCCATGGGCTGGTATCTCGACGGGCGGGTGACGGCGGTGCTGGGCACCCATACCCACGTCCCCACGGCGGACGAGCGGGTGCTGCCCAACGGTACCGCGTACCAGACGGACGTAGGCATGACCGGCCCCTACGACAGCGTCATCGGCGTGGAGAAGGAGCAGGTGCTGCAACGCTTCCTGACCAGCATGCCGGGGCGGTTCGAACCGGCTACCAAGGATGCCCGCCTGTGCGCCGCCCTGATCGAGTGCGACGAGAAGACCGGCCGCGCAAGCTCCATCGAGCGGCTGATGCTGCGGCAGTGACCACGCCCGCCTTCCGCGGGGATGCCGCCGACGCCCTCCCCATCTTCGCCATTGCCACCGGCATCTTCCCCCGTGAAGAGCTGCTGGCGCTCGGGCCGGAGCACAGCGTCTCCTGCTGCACCGACCGGTTGAGGAACGCGTAACAGGGTCCTCAAGTTTCCTTTAGAATCCTTCTCATGCGCTGGATGGTCCCATGGGCGCTGGTGTTGGTCCTGCTGAACCCCGGCAGGGCCGCGGACGCGCCTTCGACCTGCGGCGCCGCCACCGCCTGCACCGTAGCGCCGGCGGACCTGAAGGCCGGGCGCAAGGCCTTCGAACGCGGTATCCGCCTCCGCGACCAGCAGAAGGCGCTGGAAGCGCTGGACGCCTTCCGCGCCGCGGCGGAGCTGGTCCCCGGCAACGTGGAATACGTCACCGCGCGGGAGATCGCCCTCCAACAGGCGGTGCTGGAGCACCTGACCCGGGGCAACGGGTTCCTGGCGGCAGGCAAGCGGGTGGAATCGCTGGCGGAGTTCCGCCAAGCCCTGGAACTCGACCCGCGCAACGACTTCGCGCTGCAGCGCCTGCGGGATGCGGCAGGGGATTCCGCCCCCGGCGTCAGCGCGGCACTGCGGGTCGTGCAGGAGTCCCAGGAGATCGAGCTTGCGCCGCGCGCCGGACGCGCCGACTTCAAGTTCCGCGGGGACGGGCGTGTTCTGGTAGAGCAGGTCGCCGCGGCCTTCGGGGTGCGCGCCGTTTTCGACGAATCGTTCCAGTCGCACCGCGTCCGGGTGGACCTGCAGCAGGTGGACTTCGTCAGGGGCATAGACCTGGCCATGCGGCTGAACAAGAGCTTCTGGAGCCCGCTTTCGGGGAATGAGCTGCTGGTAGCCGCCGACAATCCGGAGAACCGCCGGCGCTTCCAGCGCATGTCCATGCGGACCTTCTACCTCTCGGACCTGAGCACGCCGCAGCAACTGAACGAGGTGGTGGGCATGCTGCGCGGCCTGTTCGACATGCGGCTGGTGTACCCGCAGCCCAGCCAGGCCAGCGTGACCGTCCGCGCTCCCAAGGAGTCGCTGGACGCCGCCACCCGGTTCCTGGAGGCGCTCTCTCTGGGCGCTCCCCAGGTGATGCTGGAGGTCCAGGCCTATGAGGTGAACCGCACCATGCTGCGGAACCTGGGGGTGGAGCTGCCCCTGCAGTTCCAGATGTTCCACCTGAGTTCGGCGGCGCTGGCGCTGGCCGGCACGTCCAATATCCAGGAATTGATCAACCAGCTGATCGCGCAGGGCGGGATCAACCAGGCGAGCAGTCAGACCATCGCCGCGCTGCTGGCGCAGTTGCAGAATCAGTCCACCCTGTTCAGCACCCCGTTCGCCACCTTCGGCGGCGGCAACACGTTGTTCGGCGTCACCATCCCGTCGACCACGGCGAACGTGAACTTCAACGAGTCGAGAGTACGGAGCCTGCAGCAGGCGACACTGCGGGCCTCGCAGAACAACGCCGCCACCTTCCGCGTCGGCTCCCGGTTTCCCATCCTGAACGCCAGCTTCGCTCCCATCTTCAACAGTCCGGCCCTGTCGCGAGTCGTCCGTAACCAGTCCTACACCGCCCCGTTCCCGTCGTTCACGTACGAGGACCTTGGCCTGACGCTCAAAGCCACGCCGCAGATCCACGGGACGAGCGAGGTGACGCTGCAGCTCGAGGTGGCCATGCGGGCACTGGGAGGGCAGGCACTGAACGGGGTCCCGGTGCTGACCAACCGCGAGTTCAAGAGCGCCATCACCGTGGCCAATGGGGCCACGGCGGTGCTGGTGGGGAACGTCTCCTCGTCGGAGCAGACGGTGCTGCGCGGCATGCCCGGCATCGGCCAGATTCCCGGGCTGGGCCGTCTGACCAACAACGAGCGCAAGGAAGAGGCGGAGAACGAGCTCCTGGTGCTCATCACGCCTCACATCGTGCGGCCGGGCGCCGAGCAGGGGAACGAGGTGTGGCTGGAGCCCGCGAAGTAGCCGTGACCGAGCGACCTCCAGTCCGGCGGATGAAGACGTATACGGGGGCGACCGGGTACGTCTACCAGTACTACTTTGTCGGCCGGCGGGGGGCGCTGGCCGAGGACCCGGAGGCGCCGGCGACGGAGTTCATCTTCGACGTCAGCTCCGACCGCAAGCTCACTTACGCGGTCAGCGTCTTCCTGCGGCAGGACTGCCTGAATTCCTGGGCGGCCGGACACGGCCGCGCCCTGACCGAGACCGAGCAATACGCGGCCGCCAAGGTGCGCCTGTTCCAGGGATTCGACGAAGTGGAGCGGCTGAGGGAGGAGGGGCGGCGGCTGGTGGTCCGCCCGGGCGAGCTGGAGGGCCTGCTTTCCGGGCTGGGATTGGAGTGACCGCGGGCAGCTCCCTCGGTGACCCTTGTATAATCCCGGTGTTCAGCCGCCACACCGGGGTGTGACGACGGTCACAGTCGGCCCCCGCCCTTATCCCCGATGCTAGTCATGGATATGCCGCTACTTTGGCTCAGGGTTGCGACGGTCTTCTACGGACTCGGCCTGCTTTATACCTTCGTCGCCCTCACCCGACGGTCCGACACCCTGGGACGCACCATCATGCCCGTGGTGGGGCTGGGATTCGTCTTCCACCTGGTCTCGCTCACCGAGCAGTTCGTGCAGGCGGGCGAGCTTACCCCGGCCTCCATCCACCATTCAGAGTCGCTGCTGGCGTTCCTGATGATGGTCTTCCTGTTCGCGGCCTTCCTGTGGTCGCGCAACAATACCTTCGGGATCTTCGTCTTCCCCGTGGTCTTCCTGCTCACCTTCTCAGCGGCCGTCGGCCAGGAGCCGCCGCAGTTCAGCAACCCCCTGCTGCGTAGCGGCTGGATCTTCATCCACATCGCCCTGATCTTCACCGGCTACGCCGCGCTGTTCTTCAGCTTCGCCGCCAGCCTGCTATACCTGCTGCAGCAGAGAAGCCTGAAGACCAAGCGGACCACCGGGCTGCTGGGGCGCCTGCCGGCGCTGGAGGTGATCGACCAGATCGGCTACCGCTCGCTGCTGCTGGGCTTCCCCTTCATGACCTTCGGGCTGATCGCCGGGTCGGTGATCGCCCAGGCGACGGTGGGCCCGCACTACTTCCGCGACCCCAAGATCGTGCTCTCGCTGCTGATGTGGGTGGTGTACCTGGTGCTGCTGTACACCCGCTGGACGGCGGGATGGCGGGGCCGCAGGGCGGCCTACGTCTCGGCGGTCGCCTTCATCGCGGCGCTGCTGGCCTGGGCGGCGAATGCCGTCAGTGAGGTGCACCGCTTCGCGCCATGAAGTTCACGCTCATCGGCGTCAACCATCGCACCGCGCCCGTGGAAGTGCGCGAGCGCTTCGCCATCCCCCCGGCCAAGCTGCCGGAAGCGGTGCGGAAGCTGGCGCATTATCCCGGGGTGGACGAGGCCATGATCGTCTGCACCTGCAACCGGGTGGAGATCCTGGCGCACACCACCAACGGCAACGCCGACCTGCGCGGCTTCATCCACGATTACTTCCACCTGGAGCCTTCCGACATCGAGAAGCACCTGTATGAATATCGCGGCGGGGACGCGGTGCGCCACATCTTCCGCGTGACCTCCAGCCTGGATTCGATGATCGTGGGCGAGGCCCAGATCATGGGCCAGGTCAAAGAGGCCTACAACACGGCGCGGGACGCCGGCGCGGTGCAATCGCACCTGGACGCGCTGGTCACCCGGGCGTTCGCGGTGGCCAAGCGGGTGCGCAACGAGACCCAGGTGGGCTCCTCGGCGGTGTCGGTGGCCTCGGTGGCGGTCGATCTGGCCAAGAAGATCTTCGGGTCGCTGGAGGGGAAGAAGGTCTACATCGTGGGTGCGGGGAAGATGAGCGAGCTGGCGGCGCGGCACCTGATCGCGCACGGCGCCGGGGCTATCTTCGTCGCCAACCGCACCTTCGAGCGCGCCAAGGAGCTGGCGCGCGCCTTCGACGGCCAAGCCATCCTGTTCGAGCAGCTGTACGACACCGTGGACCGCGCCGACATCGTCATCACCTCCACCGGCGCCCCCTTCGCCATCTTCCGCAAGGAGCACGGCGAGCTGTTCCTGCAGCGGCGCAAGAACCGCCCCATGTTCTTCATCGACATCGCCGTGCCGCGCGACGTGGACGCCGCCATGAACGAGCTGGACGGCATCTTCGTCTACGACATCGACGACCTGCAGCAGGTGGCTACGGCGCACGTCGCCGATCGCGAGCGCGAGGCGCGCAAGGCCGAGGCCATCATCGACAGCGAGGTGCAGAAGTTCGAGGCCCGGCTGAAGACCCTCAGCGTGGTCCCGACCATCGTCTCGCTGCAGGAGCAGGTCGAAGGCATCCGCCAGGGAGAACTGGAGCGGCTGCGCGGCAAGCTCGGGCAGCTCACTCCCGAACAGGAGGCGGCGGTGGAGGCGCTCACCCGCGGCATCGTCAACAAGATCCTGCATTCCCCCATCACCACCCTGAAGACCGCAGCCAAGGACCCCGACGCCGGCAGCGTGGTCGAAGTGGTGCGGCGCGTCTTCAACCTGCGCGACCGGGGACCAAGCGAGAACATCGACTGATGGCCAAACTCCGCATCGGCTCCCGCGGCTCCCAGCTCGCCCTCTGGCAGGCCAACCACGTGAAGTTCTTGCTGGAAGGGCGGGGGCACCAGGTGGAGATCGAGATCATCAAGACCACCGGGGACAAGATCACCGAGGTGGCCCTGGCCAAGGTCGGCACCAAGGGGATGTTCACCAAGGAGATCGAGGAGGCGCTGGACGAGCGGCGGGTCCACCTGGCGGTGCACAGCCTCAAGGATCTGCCCACTGAACTGGCGCCGCAGTTCGAGCTGGCGGCAATAATGAAGCGGCAAGACCCGCGCGATGCCTTCCTCTCCCTCAAGTACGACAAGTTCACCGACCTGCCGCAGGGAGCACGGGTGGGGACCAGCAGCCTTCGCCGGCAGGCGCAATTGAAATCGGTGCGGCCGGACCTGGACATCCACCCGTTGCGCGGAAACGTGGACACGCGGCTGCGCAAGCTGGAGGAGGGGCAGTACCAGGCCATCATCCTGGCGGCGGCGGGGCTGAACCGCTTGGGGCTGACCCAGCGAGTGCGGGAGACCATCGGGCCGGAGGTGGTGTGTCCGGCGGTGGGCCAGGGCGCGCTAGGGATCGAGTGTCGTGCCGACGACCCGGGCACCCGGGAACTGCTCGGATTCCTGGACGACAAGCCGACGCGGCTGGCCTGCGCCGCCGAGCGCGCGCTGCTGCGCAAGCTCGGGGGCGGCTGCCAGGTGCCCATCGGCGCCTACGCCGAGATCAAGAACGGCAACCTGCAGCTCACCGCGGTGGTGGCGCGCCCGGACGGGTCCACGGTCCTACGCGAACAACAGACGGGCAGCGATCCCGAAAAGCTGGGCGCCGAAGTCGCCGAGACCCTGCTCCGGCGCGGCGCCCGCGACATCCTGCGCGAAGTCTACGGCGAGACCGCGGCGGCGCCGCAACAGCCGTGAGCTCTCCAGCCACAGCCCGGAAGCCGCTCGCGGGCAAGCGTGTCCTGATCACCCGGGCCAAGGAACAGGCGGGAAAGCTGTCAGGGGAGCTGCGGGCGTTGGGCGCGACTGTCCTCGAAATCCCCTCAATCGAAATACGTCCACCGCAGTCCTATCGGCCGCTGGACGCGGCTCTCCGCAACATCGGCGAATACGACTGGCTCATTCTCACCAGCGTGAACGGTGTCAAAGCGCTGTTCCAGCGGATGACGAAGCTGCGAGTGCGGCCGGCGGCACTGCGGCATTTGAAGATTGCGGCTATCGGCCCGGCGACCCAGGCCGAGATCGAGCGGCACGGGCTCAGGGTAGATGTGGTCCCGAAAGAATACGTCGCCGAGTCCGTGGTAGACGTCCTGGCGTCCAAGGTGGAAGGGAAGCGGATCCTTTTGGCCCGCGCGAAAGTGGCACGTGACGTCATCCCGCGGGAGCTGCGGCGGGCGGGTGCGAGATTGGACTTGGTGGAGGCCTACGAGACCGTCGTTCCAAAGTCTTCTCGGGTCAGGCTGCGCGCCGCACTCAACCACCCGAAGCGGCGACCCCATGCCATCACCTTCACCAGTTCTTCGACGGCGCGAAACTTCTTCGCCCTGCTGGACGCACGCGGCCGTAAGCAGCTCCGAGGCGTCGTACTTGCCTCGATCGGGCCGGTGACTTCGGCCACACTGCGCGACCTCGGACTGGCGGTCTCAGTGGAGGCCCGCGAATACACCATCGCCGGACTGGTCAAGGCGCTCGTCGGCGCCCTCCGCGAAACCTTTGCGTCCTCTGCGGTTTAGTCTTTTCTTTCTGCACAGGGAAAAGATCTTAACCGCAGAGGCCGCAGAGACCTGCCGCAGAGAACGCTGGGAACACCTACTCCAGCGCGCAGACGGTCTCGCATGGCGTGGTCGGCACGTGCTTCTTCAGAAACTCGGCCACGCGGCGGTAGGCGTCGATCTGGTTCTCCACCCGGCTGAAGCCGTGGCCCTCGTTCTCGTAGATCTTCAGCTCGGCGACGCCGCCGCGCTTGCGCACCTCGTCCGCGACTTGCTGCGCCTCCGACTTGGGGCAGCGCGGGTCGTTGCCGCCGGCCAGCAGCAGCAGCGGCGCCTTGATGCGGTCCACGAAGAAGATGGGCGAGCGGTCCGTCCACAGCTCCTTGTCCTTGACCGAGTCGCCCATGAAATCTCGGTCCGACTCCTGCAGCGCCGGGTCCTCGTTGGCGAACTCGGTGAACCAGTTGACGAAGGGCACGATGGGCACGCCCGCCGCCCACATCTCCGGCGCCTTGGTCACCGCCATCATGGAGAGATACCCGCCGTAGCTCCCGCCCATCACGATGAGCTTTTTCGGGTCGACGTAGCCGGTACGCTTGATCCACTCGGCCGCGTCCAGGACGTCGTGCAGTTCGGCGCCGCCCGCATCGCGCCGGTTGGCGGTCATGAATTCCTTGCCGAAGCCGGTGCCGCCGCGGTAGTTGGGCGCGATGACCAGGTAGCCCTGGTTGAGCAGGTACTGGATGATGCGGTTGAAGGAGTTCACTGACTGCGATTGCGGGCCGCCATGGATGTACACCACCGCCGCGCTCTTGCCCTCGCGCGGGATGTTGTGCGGCACGTAGGCGAAGGCGGAGATGGTCCACTTGCCGTCGCGGCTGGGATAGTGGACCAGGTAGGGCTCCACCATGTCTGAGCCGCGCAGGCCGGCGACCAGGGAATCCGTGACCTGCTTTGCCGCGCGGCTCGCCAGATCGTAGGTCCAGACGTCCTTCGGCGCATCCGGGCCTTCGTGCAGCACCAGCAGGCGAGTCCCGTCCGCTGAGAACGCGCTCTCCGAGCCGCTGGTGGCGTTGATGCCTTTCTTCAGCGCCAGGGCTTCGGCCTTCTTCGCAGCCAGGTCGTAAAGAAAGATCTCCTGGTTGCCGTCGACGTTCGCCGTCCAGGTCAGGCGCTTGCCGTCGGGCGAGAAGTTACCGGCGGAGATCTCCCACTTGTCCTGCGTCAGCCAGTCGAGCTTCTTGGTGGCGACATCCAGCAGGGCGACGTTGTCGTAACCGTTGCCGGCGTTGGAGGTGACCAGGAGCGTGCGGCCGTCGGCCGACCAGTCGGCTGCGGAGTAGACCTGCTCCCCGCTATGCGGCGTGACATTGGTGGCCTTGCCCCTCGCCACCTCCAGCACAAAGACGTTGCTGTCACGCCCATGGGCCGCGGCCTGGGTGTAGGCCAGCCACTTGCCGTCGCGGGACCACAGCGGATTGGTGTTGCTCAGCTCCCTGGGCGTGTTGGTGGTCAGCGCCCGGGAGCGCTTGGTGAGCATGTCCATGACGTAGATCTCGTGCGTGGGCGAGACCTTCGGCTTGACCGTGAACGCCAGGAACTTACCGTCAGGCGACCAGGTGGGACGCTCCTCAGCGATCTCCGGCGTCTGGGTCAGGTTCATCACCTCGCCGCTGGCGGTGGAGACCAGGAACAGGTCCCACTGCTCGTTGCCGTCGTAATCGGACATGTAGGCGATCCACTTGCCGTCGGGCGACCAGGCGGGGGCGAACTGCCGCTGGTCGCTGACCGTGAGCTGCTTCGGCCAGCCGCCCTCGGCCGGGACAGTCCAGATGTTCATCCGGCCGCTGATGTTGGTGGTGAAGGCGACCTGCTTGCCATCGGGCGACCAGGTGGTGCCGCCGATGTTGCGCGTCATATACAGCTTCTCGATGGAAAACTGCTGCAGGTTCTGCTTCAGCTTGCTGGCGACCTGCTGTGGGTCGGTGACGGCGTCGGTGGGCTGAGTTTCTGCGATTACGTGGGTGGCCATAAATGCAAGGACCAAAATTAGGAAAATGATGCGCATAACGAGCTCCTGGTTAGGCACCTACAACGGATTACAGAGAAGTCTTCCGCCTATCTGCCAACTACTAGCTACTAGCTACCTTATCTTTACGGCTGCGCCGACTTGTGGATCTCCACCGTCGACCAGGTCTTGTCCGCAGCGTGGCAAAGGCATTCCAGCGGGCACTCCGCGCACTTGGGCGTTCGCGCCACGCACAGCGCCCGGCCGTGATGGATCACCTGGTGCGAGAAGTCGATCCACTTCTCCCGCGGGATGATCTTCATCAGGTCCTGCTCGATCTTCACCGGGTCGTCGTTGCGGGTCAGCTCCAGCCGCCGGGCGATGCGGGTGACGTGCGTGTCCACCACCACCCCTGTCGCCTTCTTGAACCAGGTGCCCAGCACGACGTTGGCGGTCTTGCGGGCAGCGCCGGGCACGGTGAGCAGCTTTTCCATCGCGTCCGGCACCTGCCCGCCGAATTCCTCCACGATCTTCCTGGCGGCGCCCACGATGGACTTCGACTTGTTGCGGAAGAAGCCGGTGGAGCGGATGTCAGGCTCGAGCTCCTCCGGCTTGAGTGCGGCGAAATGCTGCGGCGTCGGATACTTCGAGAAGATCACCGGCGTGACCATGTTCACGCGAACGTCGGTGCACTGGGCGGAGAGGATGGTGGCCACCAGCAACTCCCAGGCGGAGCGGTGGGTGAGGGCGCAGGTGGCGCCGGGGTAGCGAGCGTCCAGGCGCTTCAGGATCTCCGCAATACGCTCGGGAGCGAGGGGGTTATACGAAGACGGCCTCTTCGCCGGCTTGGGTGCCTGCTTCTGCGGCTGGGGCCTTGGCGCGCCCTTGGGCGGTTTTGGCTGGAATCTCTGGCGCGCGCCGGCCCCGGAGACGCGCTGCGCGGGCCGCCGAGGTCCTTCCTGGCGCCCGGTCTTCGCCGGCTGGCGGGGGATCTGGCCGCGGACCATCAGGGGCGAGGCTCCGGGGAAGAGTTCACTCCCCGAGATTACAATGGAGCCCACACCCGCTACAATCTTGGGTTCGAGAGGATGGCTTGATGTCGTCGGGCAAGACAGGCGTGCAACTCGAGCAGGGCGAACTCCCCGCCGTTCCACTCACCATCGAGGGCTCCAGCGTGCTGCACCAGATGATGCGGCTGCGCTGGCCTGCCTGGAAGAAGCTCGCCGATCCGCAGCGTTCGGTCCTGCTCCACGAGGCCATCGAGGCCCTGGGCCCCGCGGAGCGGGAAGGGCAGAGCGCCCTGTACTCGCTGCTCGGGCACAAGGGCGACCTGATGTTCGTCCACTTCCGCGGCAGCTTCGACGAGCTGGGTTCCGCCGAGCTGGCGCTGCAAGGACTGGGCCTGTACGAATTCCTCGAGCCCACGACCTCCTACCTCTCGGTCATCGAACTCGGCCTCTACGAGTCCACGGTCAAGCTGTACCGCCAACTGGCGGAACAGGGCATCGAGCCGCACTCCGAAGAGTGGAACCGCCAGGCCGAGGAACTGATGGAGCGGCAGCGCGAGGCCATGCGGCCGCGGCTGTTTCCCAAGATCCCCCCGGCGCGCTACCTCTGCTTCTATCCCATGGACCGCAAGCGCGGCGAGGACAAGAACTGGTACACCCTGCCCATCGAGGAGCGCCAGCGCCAGATGGACGAACACGGCCAGGTGGGCCGCCGCTACGCCGGCAAGGTGCAGCAGATCATCACCGGCTCCATCGGCTTCGACGACTGGGAGTGGGGCGTCGACCTGTTCGCCAACGACACCCTGGTGTTCAAACGCCTGATCTACGAGATGCGCTTCGACCAGGTGAGTGCGGTGTATGCGGCGTTCGGCCCGTTCTACGTGGGCATCCGCATTCCCGTTCCGAGACTCGGCGAGTTGCTGGCGGGAAAACTCCCGGAGGCCACGCCCGAGATGCGATTGACGGAGCGACCGGGGCGTAGGTAGTCTTTAGCGCTGCCGAAAGGAAGGGGAATGGCCGTCAAGTCGATCCAACTCGGGCAGGTCTGGCGGCACAACGAGAGCGGCCGCAACTACCTGGTCACCAAGTTGTACAACGAGGTCTTCACCCAGTACGCCATGCTCCGCCAGGCAGACGCCGGCGCCGCCCAGGGCGACACCGTGCGCGTGAAGGTGGAGAAATCGAGCGAGGGCGCCGGCCTTCCGGGCTACACTTTCGCCCAGGACTCACAGGAATTCTGAACCGCCAGGGAGGAGCCATGCAGCCATTCCAATGCCCGCACTGCGGTTCGCACGACTACAGCATCGTCCTGACCGGCTGCACCGTCACCAACGCCACCATCCAGGAAGCGTTCACCTGGGACGAGGAGGCCAAGGAGTACGCCAGCAGCGGCTCGGTGATCGTGGACAGCGACGACCTGGAGAATGAGACCGGGGCCGCCCTGTGTTGCAATTGTGAAAAGGACGTGTCGGAGGAGGTCAGCGCCTACGAGCAGACCGTGGTCCCGGCGGAGCCTCCCGCGGAAGCCTGATTCCTGCATCTCACCTGAAGAATGATCGCTAACATCATTGCTGTCCTCAGCGCCTTCGTCATCGGCGTGATCTCCTGGGGCGGATACCTGGGGATCGTGTTGCTGATGGCCATCGAGTCGGCCTGCATCCCACTGCCGTCGGAAGTCATCATGCCGTTCTCCGGGTACCTGGTGTACACGGGGCGGTTCAACCTGTGGTGGGTGGCTACTGCCGGGGCCATCGGCTGCAACGTCGGGTCGGTGCTCGCCTACGAAGTGGGCTACTACGGCGGCCGCCCGCTGGTGGAGAAGTACGGCAAGTACATCCTGCTGAGCCGGACGGAGCTGGAATGGGCCGACCGCTTCTTCCAGCGCTGGGGTAACGCGGCGGTGTTCATCGCCCGCCTGCTGCCGGTGATCCGGACGTTCATCGCCCTGCCGGCCGGCATCGCCCGCATGCCCCGCGTCCCTTTTCACATCTATACCTTCGTCGGCTCCTGGCCGTGGTGCCTGGGACTGGCATGGCTGGGCATGAAGGCGGGCGAGAACTGGCGCTACCTGGGCAAGTACTTCCACCAGTTCGACATCGTGATCGGAGCCATCCTGGCCATCGGGGCGATCTGGTTCGTGTGGAGCCGGTGGCAGCACCGCATCCGCGCGGCGTAGCGTGTGGACGCGGGTCTCAGACCCGCGGCATCGGCGCGCAAGCGCCGATCACGACATGCCCACCGCTTTCGCGACGAGCCTCTCGTAGAGCCTCCACGGCAGGACTCGCTTGAACCAGTACTGGAAGTGGGCATCGCCGCCGATGATGTAGCGCAGACGGGGGTTGGGGTCCCTGACGATGCGCACGATCAACTCCGCCACCGGCTGTGCGCTCCGGGTGGGAGTGTGCTTCTTCACAAAAGCGACGTATCGCTGGACGCGGTCGCGATTGGGGGAATCCGGCAACATCGCCTTCTGGCCTATACGCACGTTGCGGCTCCAGATGTCGCTGGCGAAAGCCCCCGGCTCCACCAGCACGATCTTGATACCCAGCGCGTGACACTCGATCCGCAGCGCCTCCCCCCAGCCCTCGAGCGCGAACTTGGAGGCGGAATAGCTGCTGACCCCAGGCTGGCCGACCAGCCCGCTGATGGAAGACAGCATGATGATGTGCCCCGAGCCCTGCCGCCGCATGACCGGCAACACCGCCTGGCTGAGCGCGACATGCGCAAAGAAGTTGGTCTCGAATTGGTCGCGGAGCTCCTGCAGGGTGACCTCCTCAGCGAAGCCAGCCATGGCGAAGCCGGCGTTGTTCACGAGAACGTCGATGCGCCCGTGGTCGCGGACGGTATCGGCCACGAACGGCGCCAGGGAAGAGGTCTCGCAGACGTCCAGGCGGCGGACGTTCAGTCGCGCGGCAACCCCGGCGGCGGCGGCCGCCTCCTCCAGGCGGGTCCGACGTCCCAGGTCACGCATGGTGGCGACCACACGGAAGCCCTCCCTTGCCAGTTCCACACAGGCCAGCAACCCGATGCCGCTGGACGACCCGGTCACCACCGCGATTCTCTCAGCCATCTAGCCTCGCTCTCCTGTGTCCGCAGCAGGATGCACGCAGACCTGGGGATTTGCAAATACCTGCTCGATACGAGAAGATAACGAGTTTCTCACACACCTTTAACGCCGTACGCAGACAGGACTTCATGCCTACACGTCAGAAGCAAGCCAGCGGCAGCAAGACAGCAGCGAACATCGGCCCGGCGAAGGGCAAGCTCGGGGTCATGATCCCCGGGATGGGGGCGGTGGCCACCACCTTCGTCGCCGGGGTAGAGGCGGTACGCAAGGGGATCGCCCGCCCGATCGGCTCCCTCACCCAGATGGGGACCATCCGGCTGGGCAAGCGCACCGAGGGGCGTTCGCCCTTGATCCGGGATTTTGTCCCCCTGGCCTCGCTGAACGACCTGGTGTTCACCGGCTGGGACATCTTCGAGGACAATATGTACGACGCGGCCACCAAGGCCGGCGTCCTCGAAAAGGACCTTCTCAACCAGATCCAGCCGTTCCTGCAGTCGGTGAAGCCGCGCGAGGCCGTCTTCGACCGCGACTACGTAAAGAAGCTCGACGGTCCCAACGTCAAGAAGGGCAAGAACAAGCGCGACCTGGCGGAGCAGGTGCGCCAGGACATCCGCGATTTCAAGAAGTCTTCCGGCGCTTCCCGGCTGGTGATGATGTGGTGCGGCTCTACCGAGATCTTCCTGAAGCCCACCGCCAACCACGCTTCCGTCAAGGCCTTCGAGAAGGCGATGATGCAGAACCATCACGACATCGCCCCTTCGATGATCTACGCCTACGCCGCACTGAGCGAGGGGATTCCGTTCGCCAATGGCGCCCCCAACCTGACGGTGGACCTGCCGGTGATGCACGAGTTGTCGCGGCGCAACCAGGCCCCCATCTGCGGCAAGGACTTCAAGACCGGCCAGACCCTCATGAAGACGGTCCTGGCGCCCGCCTTCAAGGCGCGCATGCTGGGCCTGAGCGGCTGGTACTCCACCAACATCCTGGGCAACCGCGACGGCGAGGTGCTGGACGACCCCGAGTCCTTCAAGACCAAGGAGGTCAGCAAGCTCGGCGTGCTGGAGCACATCCTCC
>CAYTPH010000041.1:13149-13993 GCA_964439635.1 uncultured Terriglobales bacterium | reverse complement strand
CGACGTCGCTGATGGTGCGGGCGTCGGTGAGGGCCACCATCTTGAGCAGGCGGAACTGGGAGAGGGTGATGCTGCGGCCGGCGACCTCGCCCAGCAGCCGCTCCTCCACCACCTTGTTCACCGCCGAGGCGAAGACGTGCGTGCTCCCCAGAAAGTCGTGGATGATGTCGTCGTGTGGCGCGCGTACCATGCTCTTATTTTCCACGAGAAACAGTTTCCTGAGTAAAAGAATCCTGGGCCGCGGCCGGGCCGGGGAGCGCCAGGTAGTCTCGCAGCAGCTTCTCGGCCGCGCGCGCGGCCGCGGCGGCGACCTCGGGCGAAAGCCCGGGGCGGATCTCCTCGGGCAGCGGCCCGGTCTGGCAGGCCAGAATGCGGACCTCCACCCCGCAGTCGCGCTGCAGTTCGCGGAGCAGGTTGGAAGTGGGCAGCTGGTGCATGGAGAAATCGTCCAGCTTCACCACCGGGAGGTCGGCGGGGTCGAGCTCGAAGACGGTGCCGGGCGCGTGGCCGGCGTCGATGGCGTCCAGGATCACCAACCGGTGCAGCCGCTCCGGGTTCAGGCACAGGGTGAACAGGATCTTGCGGACGGAGGTGCCGGCGTCCAGCAGGCAGACGTGCTCGGGCACGCGGTGGTGGGCTTCGACGTGCTCCACCACCGCGGACCCGAAGCCGTCGTCGCCGAAAAAGATGTTGCCGCAGCCCAGCACCAGGACAGGCTTGCGGCAGAATTCCGGAAGACCCGCTTCCTCCGCCTGCCGCATGCCGTCCTCCTGGTGACGTCCCGGGGTCCCCGACGCGGGACTCTAGCCCGCGCCGGGGGTTGTCAGTTGGCGAGGGTGGCAAC
>CAYTPH010000041.1:8438-13139 GCA_964439635.1 uncultured Terriglobales bacterium | reverse complement strand
GCCCAGCGACTCGCCGTTCGCGTCCACGATGTCCAGCTTGACCGCCAGCTTGCCGTCGAGGCGGTGGGTGGCGCAGGACAAGCAGGGATCGTAGGCGCGGATGGCCATCTCGACCGTGTTGAGCACTCCCTGGTCATACTTACCGTCGCGGATGAGGCTCTTGGCGGCTTGCGTGACCGACATGTTGATGGGAGCGTTGTTGTGGGTGGTGCCGACGATGAGGTTCACCTTGGTGAGCATGCCCTCGGCGTCGGTGGTGTAGTCGTGGATGAGGGTGCCGCGGGGCGCCTCCACGCAGCCCACGCCGCGAGCGGCGCGGGGCGTGACCTTCACCCGGGTCTCGGTGCTGGTGATCTCGGGATCGTTGAGCAGGCGGACGGCGTTCTCGGCGGCGTACAGCAGCTCGATGAGCCGCGCCCAGTGGTAGAGCAGGGTGAGCTGCGCCGGACGGCCGAACTTCTGGCGGAACTCCTCCAGCTCGGCCTGCGCCAGCGGGGTGTTGATGTGGTCGCAGACGTTGATGCGGGCGAGGGTATTGGCCCGGTAGACGCCGGCGGGATGGTCCAGATCCATGGAGAAACCGTCGCCCCACTTCTTGGCGTAGGGGAACTTCAGGTAGCTCCAGGGCTCGATGTGCTCGGCGATGAAGTCGGTGTAGCGGTCGTAGGGGAACTGCTCGAAGGTGCCGTCGGGCTTCATCAGGCGGAGCTGGCCGTCGTAGAGGTTGAGCGCCCCCTTGTCGTCCACGGTGCCGAGGAACCCGCTGGTGAACACCCCCAGCGACTTCACCACGTCGAGGTACTTGGGGAAGACGTTCTCCTTGGCGAAGGCGATGGAGAACTTCGCCAGTTCGAGGGCGTCTGCCGCCATGACCTTGAGCTGGTCGCGGTCCGCGGCCGAGAGCGGCTTGCTGAAGCCGCCGGGCACCGCGGCCTGCGGGTGGATGGACTTGCCGGCCAGCATCTCCAGCATCTTGGCGCACATGTGGCGGATCTTGACCACGCGGCGGGCGATGTCGGGAGCGGCCTGGAGGACGCCGATGACGTTACGGATGGAGTAGTCCGCGTCGGGGCCGAGCAGGAAGTCGGCTCCGGCGAGGAAATAGAAGTGGAGGATGTGCTCCTCCATGTAAGCCACGCTGTTGCAGAGCTCGCGCAACTTCTTGCCCGCGGGCGGGGGCTCGACGCCGAAGACGGCGTCGGTGGCCTTGGCGGCCGCCAGGTGATGCGACCAGGGGCAGACGCCGCAGATACGCGGGGTGATGCGCGGCATGTCCTCGACCGGGCGTCCGGAGCAGAACTTCTCGAAGCCGCGGAGCTCGATGACGTTCACGCGCGCGCTGTCCACGTTGCCGGCGTCGTTCAGGCGGATGGTCACCTTGGCGTGGCCCTCGATACGGGTGACGGGTTGGATCACGAGTGTCTTCGCCATGGCTTACCTCCGAGGCAGCGGCCGCAGGCGGCCGGCGCCGGCAAATCGGTTGAAGGTGGCGGGGCGGTCGGGAATCTGCTTGGGATCCAGACCGATGGAGGAGAGAGCGCCCATCATGTCCACCATGGGGTTGGCCTTCTCCGAGACCGGGCCGAAGCAGCCCTCGCAGGGCATGTAGGCGCGGATGCAGCGGGGCACGCCCTCGCTGCCGCCGCAGCCACCGCGGGTGGCCGGGCCCAAGCAGAGGAAACCCTGCTCCATCAGACAACGCATCTCCTCGAGCGGCTTGCCGGGGACGAACTCCGGGGCCTCGAGGCGGCGCTTGAGGGTGGCGACGGCCTTCTTCTCGCGCTTGGTGGGGCACTCGTCGCAGACGCTCTTGCTGGACATGGTGAACGGCTTGTTCTCCAGCAGGGCGGTCAGCGCCGCGGCCACCGTGTCCGGGGTGGTGGGGCATCCCGGCAGGGAAAGGTCCACGGGTACCACCTCGTGTACGGCATACACGCGGTCGGTAAGCTCCGGCAGTTCTTCCTTGGGGAAGCCGTTGGGCTCGGTAGTGACGCTCTCGCGGTACACGTTCTGCAGGACTTCTTCCAGGGTGTACTGGTTGGCGAGGGCGGGGATGCCGCCGAAGCAGGCGCAAGAGCCGAGCGCGATCAGCACTTTGCATTTCTTGCGCATCTCCAGGGCCAGCTTCTTGTGTTCTTCCGACCGGATGCCGCCGGCGATCATGCCGACGTCGGCTTCCGGGATCTCCATGGTGGCACCTTCACCGGTCTGGCCGAACAGCTTGTGGTCCATGAGCACCGGCATGTGCACGATGTTGACGTGCTGCAGCACGTCGAGCAGCGGTTCGCCGATGTCCAGAATGGTGACTTCGCAGCCGCCACAGATGGCAAACCACTCTTCGGCGAGTCGAATCGCCATGCGGAACCTCCTTCCAAGATTGCGACGGCCGGCTTCGCGCCCGCCTCGCGGAACAAGGGAAAACAGGATTACGGGGCCGGGGAGCCCGGGAACAGGGTCTGTTGCTGCGCACCGATCAATGGGACGAAGCCGGAGCCGGAGTCTTGCCGGAGAGGCGAGACTGGACGAGAGCGGTGCCGCGCCTGGCCGCTGAGTTTCCTTGCGTCCGGAGCTGAGTTCATAGGCACCGCCGAATCGCAATCCCCGGGATCGGAGGGGGACGGTAGCACCGGCCATTGAGATTGTCAACTAGGTAGATTGTTAGCCTGATTAATTATTTTTCTTGACAGGCCATCGACCCGATCTAGAATGGCGGCGTTCGGCGGCCCCGCCTTGCAGCGCGGGCCGCAAGGGTCCTCATCCTGGGTAACCCACGGCCCGGAGCGACCGATGAGCCCGCAACTGTCCCTGGTGAGCGACGGGAAGAAGTTCATGTGGGACGGGCTCGTCTACAGCTCCGAAGAAGAGGCGTCCACCGCCAAGGGCGCCTACCAGCAGAACAACTTCGAAGTCCGGCTCCTGGTGGAAGAGGAGAAGTACCTCGTCTACACGCGAAGGGTGGTTGAGCAAGTGCCCGTCACCGCCAACTGAGCGGTGCGGCGCCGAGCGCGGAAGATGGCATGAGCAGCACGGCAGCGGCTTACGTGCGAAGCGATCCCGGCTTGCTGGTGGACATCCGCCGCTACGGGAAGTTCGACAGCAACGCCTGTTACCAGTGCGGTAGCTGCACCGTTTCCTGCGAGCTGGTGGAGGGGGCGGTCAACTTTCCGCGCCGCAGCATCCGCTACGCGCTGCTGGGGCTGCGCCGGCCGCTGGTGGGCAGCCTGGAGCCGTGGATCTGCCACGATTGCGGAGACTGTTCCATCGCCTGCCCGCGCCAGGCCGACCCCCGCGCCTCCATGGCCACGCTGCGGCGGTTCCTCAGCGCCCAGTACGACTGGACGCGGATCGCCGGCGGGCTCTTGCGCTCCCGAGTGGCCTACCTGGCGGCGTTCGTCGTGGTGCTTCTGCTGGCGGTCGGGCTGCTGCTCTGGTACCACCTGTGGTACGTCGAGTTCCCGCTCTCCGAGTTCGTGCGCACTCCGCTCGGTCTGGACCACATGTTTCCCATCATCGGCCACTACACCCGGGTGGTGATGCTGTTGCCGCTGTTGCTGGTGGTGTCGCGGGTGTTCCGCATCTGGCGCCTGACGATGGAGAGCACGCGCATCCCGGCCTCGATCTACGCGGCGGAGGCGTGGAGGTACGTCTACCACTCGGTGACCCACTCGCTGATGCGCAAGTGCCCGGAGCGCGGGCGCTGGCTGGGGCACTGGATGCTGGCCGCGGGCACTATGACCATGCTAGCGGTGAAAGTCTTCGCCCTGCGCTGGTTCCAGACCGACGCACTTTACCCCTTCTATCACCCGCAACGCTGGGTGGGGTACGTGGCGGCGGGGCTGATCCTCTACGGGCTGGGCGACATCCTGGTGGGGCGCATCCGCGCGCAGAAGGAGTTTTACAAGGAGACACGGCTCGCCGACATGGTCTTCCCGGTCCTGCTGCTGCTGACGGTGCTGACCGGGCTGGCGGCGCACGTCTTCCGCTACACCGGCCTGGGGATGGCGTGCCACTTCACCTACGCGGCGCACGTGATCATCGCCACGCCCATGCTGGTGGTGGAGATGTCGTTCGGCAAGTGGGCGCACATGGTCTACCGGCCGTTCGCGTTATACCTGCAAGCGGTGCGCGACCGGGCGGTGCAGCCGGCGCCCGCAAAGGAGGCCCTGGGCTATGCCGGTTGAGCAAGTGCAGAAAGGCCCCGTGGGCGCGGCGCTGGTGGTGGGCGGCGGCATCGGCGGGATGCAGGCGGCGCTGGACCTGGCGGCGGCGGGGATCAAGGTATACGTCACCGACACCAAGCCGGCGGTGGGCGGGGTGATGTCGCAGCTGGACAAGACCTTCCCCACCAACGACTGCGCCATGTGCACCATGGCCCCGCGGCTGGTGGAGATCGGACGCCACCGCGACATCGAGATCCTGACGCTGAGCCAGGTGGAGAGCGTCCACGGCGAGCCCGGCAACTTCGCAGTGCAGCTGAAGCGGCACCCCCGCTTCGTGGACGAGAACAAGTGCACCGGCTGCGGCACTTGCGTGTCGAACTGTCCGACCCGCAACCAGGTGCAACCCATGCCGGTGCCGCCGGCAGAGCTGGACGCGGCGCTGCGCGAGACGCTGGCGCCCATCATCGCGCGCCACAAGGACCGACCTGGGCCGCTCATGCCCATCCTGCAGGACGTAAACGCGGCCTTGAACTACTTCCCC
>CAYTPH010000041.1:393-8428 GCA_964439635.1 uncultured Terriglobales bacterium | reverse complement strand
ATCTCCCAGGAGACCGGCTACCCGCTGACCCACATCTCCCGCATCGCCACCTTCTACAGCGCCTTCAGCGTGGTGCCGCGCGGCAAGTACGTGATCAACGTGTGCATGGGGACGACCTGCTACGTCAATGGCAGCGAGCAACTGATGAGCAAGATCAGCGAGCTGCTCGCCATCCAACCGGACGAGACCACGGCGGACATGCAGTTCACGCTGAAGAGCGTGCGCTGTATCGGCTGCTGCGGACTGGCGCCGGCGCTGAGCATCGGCAGCGAGATCTTCGGCAAGCTGGCACGCAAGGATCTTCCCGACATCATCGGCAAGTACCGGGGGGTGGCGTAGCATGCCGGCAGAGAGACTCAAGGAGCTGCGCCTGCGAGCCCAGGCGCTGCGCGAGAGCGTTGCGGTGCGCCAGGCCGTGCTCGACGGCGCTCCCATTCCTCCTGCGCCGCGGCACATCGAGCTGCTGACCTGCTGCGGCACCGGCTGCCTGGCCGGGGGCGCGTTCAAGATCAAGGAATCGCTGGAGCGCGAGATCGCGCAGCGCGGGCTGCAGGACACCGTCTCCGTGGTGATGACCGGCTGCAACGGCTTCTGCGGACAGGGGCCGCTCCTTGTTGTGGTTCCCGATGGTACCTTCTACGGCTGGCTGAAGCCGGAAGACGTCCCGCACCTGGTGGACGAGCACCTGGTGAATCAGCGCCCGGTCGAGAAGTTCATGTTCATGTCGGCCGACAAGGAGCGGGTGCCGCACGTCTCCCATATCCCCTTCTTCCAGAAGCAGCTCCCGGTGGTGTTGCGCAACAAGGGCGTCATCAATCCAGAGAAGATCGAGGAGTACGTGGCCCGCGACGGCTACACCGCCCTGGAGAAGACGCTGCAGGGCCTGACGCCGGAGATGGTGATCGAAGAGATCACCCGCTCCGGGCTGCGAGGCCGCGGCGGCGCCGGCTTCCCCACGGGCGTGAAGTGGAAGGTGTGCCGCGCCGAGAAGAAGCTGCCCAAGTACATCATCGGCAATTGCGACGAAGGCGATCCCGGCGCCTACATGGACCGCAGCCTGATGGAATCGGACCCGCACTCGGTGGTGGAGGGCATCACCATCGCCGCCTACGCCATCGGGGCGGCGCAGGGCTACATCTACATCCGCACCGAGTATCCGCTAGCCATCCAGCGCCTGGAGCTGGCTATCGACCAGGCGCGCCGGCATGGGCTGATCGGCGAGAAGATCCTGGGTTCGAACTTCAGCTTCGATCTCGAGATCCGCGAAGGCTCCGGCGCCTTCGTCTGCGGCGAGGAGACTTCGCTGCTCAACTCCATCGAGGGCGAGAGCCCGGAGCCGCGGCAGCGGCCTCCGTTCCCCGCCCAAGTGGGGCTGTGGGGCTGCCCGACGGTGATCAACAACGTGGAGACGCTGGCCAACGTGCCGCAGATCATCAACCGCGGCGCCGACTGGTTCGCGGGCATCGGCACCGAGAGCAGCAAGGGCACCAAGATCTTCTCCCTGGTGGGCAAGATCAACAACACCGGGCTGATCGAGGTGCCGATGGGCATCACCCTGCGGGAGATCATCTACGACATCGGCGGCGGCATCCCCGGCGGCAAGCAGTTCAAGGCGGTGCAGACCGGGGGACCGTCCGGCGGCTGTATCCCCGGCAGCCAGATCGACCTGCCCATCGATTACGAGAACCTGAAGCAGGTGGGCTCGATGATGGGCTCGGGCGGAATGATCGTGATGGATGAAGACACCTGCATGGTGGACGTGTCCAAGTTCTTCATCCAGTTCACCAACGATGAGTCCTGCGGGAAGTGCAGCGCCTGCCGCGACGGCAGCGAAGCCTTGCTGGAGGTGTTGACCAGGATCTCCAGCGGCGAGGGCCGCGCCGACGACCTCGCCTTCCTGGAAGAACTGGGAGAGGGCGTGAAAGACGCGTCCATGTGCGGCCTGGGCCAGACGCTGCCCAACCCCGTGCTTTCCACGCTGCGCTACTTCAAGGACGAGTACGCGGCGCACATCAGCGAACACAACTGCCCGGCCAAGGTCTGCAAGCCGCTCATCAAGTACTACATCGAACCCGACAAATGCCCGGGGTGCATGCTGTGCCTGAAGAACTGCCCGTCGGGAGCGGTGAAGGGCGAGAGCAAGCACGTGCACGTGATCGACCAGGCGCTGTGCACCAAGTGCGGCGAGTGCCTGGAGGTCTGCCCGCCGAAGGTGTCGGCGGTCCGCAGGCTGTCGGGCAGGGAAGCGGCGGAGATGGAGTCCCTGCCGGCCCCGGTGCCGGTGGCGGAATGGAGAGCGGGGCGGGCGCAACGCGACGCAGCAAAACGGTAGCGCACATGCTGAACCTGACGATCAACAACACGCCGGTGCAGGCGGAGCAGGGAAGCAAGCTGCTGCGCGTGATCGAAGACGCGGGCGTGAAGGTGCCCACGTTGTGCGAGCACAAGGCGCTGACGCCGTATGGCGCGTGCCGGCTGTGCGTGGTCGAGGTGCACGCGCCGGGCCGGGCGCCGACGGTGCAGGCGGCGTGCTCGTACCCGGCGCAGGACGGGCTGACGGTGCTGACGCACACCGACCGGGTGAACCGCGCGCGGCGCATTGTAGCCGAGCTGCTGCTGGCGCGCTGTCCCGATGCCGAGCCTGTGCGCCGCATCGCCTGGGACCTGGGGGTGCGGGAGCCGCGCATCCGCAAGAAGAACGACGATTGCATCTACTGCGGCCTGTGCGTGCGCATGTGCCGCGAGCGGATGGGGCGGACCGCCATCGGGTTCTCCGGCCGCGGGCCGCGGAAGAAGCTGGAGCCGCCGTTCGGCAAGCACAACCCGGTCTGCTGGACCTGCGGGGCCTGCGACTTCATCTGTCCAACGGGGAAGAAGGTGTCGTCGCTCACCACCGCGCATGAGGCCATCCCCATCCTGAATCCGTACAACTTCGGCCTGGACAGCCGCCCCGCGGTGTCCATCCTCTACCCGCAGGCGGTGCCCAACAAGGCGTCGATCGACCCGGCCTACTGCGTCCGGCTGAACCACGACGATTGCGGTATCTGCCAGGAAGTCTGCCAGGCGGACGCTATCGACTACGGGCAGAAGGAGCGGACGGTCGAGCTGAACGTGGGCGCTATCCTGCTGGCGCCGGGCTACGAGCTGTACGACGCGCGCCTGAAGAAGGAGCTGGGCTACGGGCGCTTCCCCAACGTGGTGACGGCGGTGGAGTTCGAGCGCATCCTGTCGGCTTCGGGGCCGTTCTCCGGGCACGTGCTGCGGCCCCGCGACAAGCAGGAGCCGAAGCGGATCGCCTTCCTGCAATGCGTGGGCTCGCGCGACGTGGACCACGATTACTGCTCCTCCATCTGCTGCATGTACGCCACCAAGGAAGCCATCATCGCCCGCGAACACCTGGGCGAGCACCTGCAATGCGACATCTTCTTCATGGACCTACGGGCCTTCAGCAAGGGGTTCGAGCAGTACTACCAGCGGGCGAAGGAGCTGGGCATCAACTACATCCGCTGCCGCGTGCCCATCGTGGAGGAGGTCGCCGGAAGCAGGAACCTGGTACTCAAGTACCTGGCCGAGAACGACTGCAAGGTCTCGCGGGAATACGACATGGTGGTGCTGTCGGTGGGGATGCAGCCGCCGAAGGACGCCAAGGCACTGGCGGAGCGCTTCGGCGTCTCGCTGAACGACTTCGGGTTCTGCAAGACCTCGGTGTTCCGGCCGACCGAATCGTCCCGCCCCGGCGTCTTCGCGGCGGGCCCGTTCGCCGAGCCCAAGGACATCCCGGAGACGGTCATGCAGGCTTCGGCGGCGGCCTCGCAGGTGCTGGCGCAACTGAAGGACGCGGCGGGCACGCTCATGACCCCGCGCGTCTTCCCGCCGGAGCGGGGGATCGCGGGGGAGGAACCGCGGGTAGGAGTCTTCGTCTGCCACTGCGGCTCGAACATCGCCGGCTACGTCAACGTTCCCGCAGTGGTCGAGTACGCCCGCACCCTGCCCAACGTCGCCTACGCCGAGAACAACCTCTACACCTGCTCCAACGACACCCAGGAGCGCATCAAGCAGCAGATCGCGGAGCACCGCCTGAACCGCGTGGTGGTCGCCTCCTGCACGCCGCGCACCCACGAGCCGCTCTTCCGCAACACCCTGCGCGAGGCCGGCCTGAACCCGTACCTGTTCGAGATGGCCAACATCCGCGACCAGTGCTCCTGGGTGCACATGTACGAGCCCGATGCCGCCACCGAGAAATCCAAGGACCTGGTGCGGATGGCGGTGGCCAAGGCGCGCATGCTGGAGCCGCTGCAGAAGCGCTCCATCCCGGTGCGGAAGTCGGGGCTGGTGATCGGCGGCGGGCTGTCAGGCATGACCGCCGCGCTCGCCCTGGCGGGCGAGGGGTTCGAGGCCCATTTGGTGGAGAAGGAAGAGGAACTAGGCGGCAATCTGCGGCACATCCACTACCTGATGAATGGGGAGGACCCGCAGCACGAGCTCAAGGCCCTGCGCCAGCGCATCCGCGAGAACCGCCGCATCCACGTGCACGTGGGCGCGCTCATCGAGAATATCGAAGGCTCCATCGGCCACTTCACTACGCGCCTCTCCGCGGCTGGAGAGACCGTGGAGATCACCCACGGAGCTGTGATCGTGGCCACCGGCGCTCGCGAGCACGCCACCACAGGTTTCGCCTACGGCCAGCACCCGGGAGTGATGACCCAGCGCGAACTGGAGCAGCACCTGGCCGCCGACAGCGGCCTGCTGGCTACCGCCCCCAAACAGCCGGCCAAGACCGTGGTGATGATCCAGTGCGTGGGATCGCGCGACGCAGAGCACCCCTACTGCTCGCGGATCTGCTGCGCCGAGGCCATCAAGAACGCGCTGCGCATCAAGCAGCTCGCTCCCCAGACGCACGTGTATGTGCTCTACCGCGACATCCGCACCTACGGCTTCAAGGAGAGCTACTACACCAAGGCCCGCCAGCAGGGGGTGATGTTCCTGCGCTACGACGAGAGCGCCAAACCCGAGGTGACACGGTACAGCCACGGGCTCATGGTCACGGCGGTGGACCAGACGCTGGGGGTCCCAGTACGTATCGACGCCGATCTCGTGGTGCTCTCGGCCGGGATCCAGGCCGACGTCGAAGAAAACCGCAGGATCGCCCAGTTCCTGAAGGTCCCGCTGAACGCCGACGGCTTCTTCCTGGAGGCCCACATGAAGCTGCGGCCGGTGGACTTCATGACCGACGGCGTCTTCCTGTGCGGCCTGGCGCACTCGCCCAAGAGCATCGAGGAATCGATCCTGCAGGCGCAGGCCGCGGCAGCCCGCGCCGCCACCGTGCTCTCGCAGGACAACATCGACCTGGAAGCCAACATCTCCCGGGTCGTGGACCAGTCCTGCGACGGCTGCGCCTATTGCGTGGACACCTGCCCCTTCAAGGGCATCACTTTGCTGGAGTACATGTGGCAGGGCTCGGTGAAGAAAGTGGTGGAAGCCAACGAGAGCGTTTGCAAGGGTTGCGGCTGCTGCCAGGCCACCTGCCCCAAGAACGGGATCGTGATCGGCGGGTTCACCCTGGAACAGATCAAGGCACAGATCGATGCCGCGTTGGGGGTGGCGTGATGGCTGAAGAGTTCCAGCCCCTGATCATCGCGCTCTGCTGCAACTGGTGTTCTTATGCAGGCGCCGACCTGGCGGGGGTCTCCCGCATCCAGTACCCGCCCAGCATCCGCATCGTGCGGGTGATGTGCTCGGGCATGGTGCACCCCAACCTGGTGATCGACGCACTCACCCGCGGCGCCGACGGGGTGCTGATGTGCGGCTGCCATCCCGGCGACTGCCACTACCAGGAAGGCAACCTGAAGGCCGCCAAGCGCGCCGACGCCATCAAGCTGATGCTGGCCGACTTCGGCCTCGAGGAGGAGCGCTTCCGCCTGGAATGGGTGTCGGCCGCGGAGGGCGCCCGCTTTGCCCAGGTGGTGCGAGAATTCACCGAGCAGGTGCAGAAACTGGGGCCCAGTCCCTATCATCAGTAGCCGGAGAGCGCGAGCGTGCCTACCACCGTATTGCTGCTGCTGAGCGCCGCCGGAATCGCGTTTCTCCACACCCTCGCCGGGCCCGACCACTATTTGCCGTTCGCGGGCATGGCGCGCGCCTTCTCCTGGTCGCGCCGGCGCACCCTCGCGATCACGCTGGGTTGCGGCCTGGCGCACGTATTGAGCTCCGCCCTCCTGGGGATTGTCGGGATCGTTCTGGGGCTGGGAATCTCGAACCTGCAGGGGATCGAGTCGGTGCGCGGGCAATACGCGGCCTGGGCGCTCACCGCGTTCGGGCTCCTATATGCCGCCTGGGGCTTGCGCCGCGGCATGCGGAACCGCCCCCACCGCCATGTGCATGTCCACGACGACGGCCTGCTGCACTCGCACACCCACGTCCATCAGCAGGAGCACCTGCACGCCCATGCAGAAGGCCACGGCGACCCACGCCGGCTGGCGCCATGGATGCTGTTCGCCATCTTCCTGCTGGGCCCTTGCGAGCCGCTCATCCCGCTGGTGATGTTCCCGGCCGCCAGGCACGACTGGACGGCGGTCATGGCCGTCACGCTGGTGTTTGGAGTCGTGACGCTGCTCACCATGGCCGGCGCGGTGCTGGCCTGCAGGGCCGGAATGCGGCGCATCCGCATCGCTCCCTTGGAGCGATATGCGCACGCCTTTGCCGGCTCGGTGGTGGCGATGTGCGGCCTCTCCATCCTGCTGCTTGGCCTTTGACCCGCCCTAACCCCCGGCGACCGCTCCGATGATGAGGAACGGCTCCGCGCCCGAGGCCACGGCCTCGGGCAGGGGCGCATCCGGCGGGTCGTGCGACAGGTCCCGCTCGCAGGCGAAGAAGCGCAGGAAGGGGCGGCGCTGCTGGGTGACGTGATCGCGGATGGTCCCCGTCAGCGCCGGGTACTGCGCTTCAAGCGCGTCCAGCACCGAGCGCTGGGTGACCGGCCCGCTCACCTCCAACTCGACCGGGCCGTTCACCTTCGCCAGGGTGCGCAAGTGCGCCGGGATCTCCACCCGGATCATGGGATGGTCTGGACCTCCACCGAGAGCACGCCCGGGAGATCGTGCACGATGGGCATCCAACTGTCGCCGCCGTCGGCGGAGGCATACACCTGGCCGCCGCTGGTGCCGAAGTAGATGCCGCCGGGCTGGAGCGAGTCCACTGCCATGGCATCGCGCAGCACGTTCACGTAGCAGTCCTTCTGCGGCAGGCCCTTGGTGAGCGCCTCCCACTCGTTGCCGCCGGAGCGGCTGCGGTAGACGCGCAGCTTGCCGTCGGGGACGAAGTGCTCGGAGTCGCTCTTGATGGGGATGACGTAAAGAGTCTCGGGCTCGTGGGCGTGCACATCGATGACGAAGCCGAAGTCGGTGGGGAGGTTGCCGCTGACCTCGCGCCAGTTGTCACCGGCGTCGTCGGAGCGCATCACGTCCCAGTGCTTCTGCATGAACAGCACGCCGGGGCGGGAAGGATGCATGGCGATGTGGTGGACGCAGTGGCCGACCTCGGCGTTGGGGTCGGGGATGTACTGCGAGCGCAGGCCGCGGTTGATGGGCTTCCAGGTCTTGCCGCCGTCGTCGGTGCGGAAGGCGCCGGCGGACGAGATGGCGATCCACATGCGCTTGGGATCACTCGGGTCCAGGATGATGGTGTGCAGACACAGACCGCCGGCGCCGGGCTGCCACTGGGGCCCGGAGCCGTGACCGCGCAGGCCGGCGAGTTCGTGCCAGGATGTGGCGCCATCCGTGGAACGAAAGATGGCCGCGTCCTCTACCCCGGCGAAGACGGTGTCGGGATCGGTCAGGGACGGTTCCAGGTGCCAGACGCGCTTGAATTCCCAGGGATGCGGCGTGCCGTCGTACCACTGGTGCGTGGTCATGGGCTTGCCGGTCGCGGCCGAGGTGTCATAAACGAACTTGTTGCTTACGCCGGCGGGTGGGCCGGGCTCGGGTATCTTCTCGCCGCCCGGCGTCTCCCACGTCTTGCCGCCGTCGCTGGAGCGCTG
>CAYTPH010000041.1:0-383 GCA_964439635.1 uncultured Terriglobales bacterium | reverse complement strand
TGTTGCTCTCCCCCATGGGCATGCCGTCGGGGGTCGTGGTCGGCGCGCCCGCGGGCGTGCCGGGCTGTTCCCACGTCTTTCCGCCGTCGCTGGAGCGCTGGATGATCTGCCCGAACCAGCTACTGGTCTGCGAGGCGTAGATGCGGTTGGGGTCGGCAGGAGATCCCTTCATGTGATAGACCTCCCAGCCGGCGAAGAGCGGGCCGTTGACCTCCCACTGCTTGCGGCTGCCGTCCGAAGTGAGTACGAAGGCCCCTTTGCGGGTGCCGACCAGAACGCGTACCTTGCTCATCCTTGCTCCTTCCCGTTCGTCAGGATCTCTCGTTACGGAGGGGAGCCTGCGGTCCCGCAAAGCTGCAGGCTCCGTCCGGTCTAAGCTGCGG
>CAYTPH010000040.1:3578-14161 GCA_964439635.1 uncultured Terriglobales bacterium | reverse complement strand
CGGTGCACGAGGTCTGCCGCCGCCACGGCATCCCGCTCTACTTCGACGCCTGCCGTTTCGCCGAGAACGCCTACTTCATCAAGCTGCGCGAGCCCGGCTATGCCGACCGCGAGCCCAAGTCCATCGCCCAGGAGATGTTCCGCCTGGGCGACGGCTGCACCATGTCCGCCAAGAAGGACGGCATGGGGAACATCGGTGGCTTCCTCTGCACCAACGACGACCTGCTGGCGCAGCGCGAGAAGGACCTGCTCATCCTGACCGAGGGGTACCCGACTTACGGCGGGCTTGCCGGTCGCGACCTGGAAGCCGTGGCAGTCGGTCTGCAGGAGGCGCTCGACCCCGATTACCTGCGCTACCGCATCTGTTCCACCGCTTATCTAGGCAACCACATCGCCGAGCACGGCGTGCCCATCGTGCAGCCGCCCGGCGGCCACGCCATCTACATCGACGCCCGCGCCTTCCTGCCGCACATCCCGCAGGAGCAGTTCCCGGGAGTGGCGCTGGCCACGGAGCTCTACCTCGAAGGCGGCCTCCGCTCGGTGGAGATCGGCACCCTCATGTTCGGCGACGCCGCCAAGATGGACCTGGTCCGCCTGGCCATTCCGCGGCGCGTCTATACCCAGAGCCATATCGACTACGTCATCGAGGTCATCCTCGAGGTGTGGAAGCACCGCGAGCGCATCAAGGGCCTGAAGCTGACCTACGCCGCGCCCTTCCTGCGGCACTTCACCGCGCGGCTGGAGCCGGTCGAAGCGTCCACTATGGCGGGGGTGAAGGCCTAGTGTTCGTCACCGTCTGGGAGTTCCACGTTCGCGCCGGCAAGGAAGCGGAATTTGAGCGCGTCTACGGCTCGGAGGGCGACTGGGCGCGGCTCTTCCGCCGCGGCGAAGGCCACATCCGCACCGACCTGCACCGCGACCTGAACACCGCTCGCCGCTACCTGGTGCTCGACCACTGGACCTCGCGCGAGACCTACGAGGCCTTCCGCACCGAGTTCGCCCAGGACTACAAGGAATTGGACGTCGTGTGCGAGGGGCTCACCGAGAAGGAAACGCCTCTGGGCTACTTCGGCGAGGTGAGCCCGGAGGGCGCCTGAAAGTAGCCCACCGCGATGCGGTGGGTTGCTTGACGGTTAAGACGGTGAGCCCGCTTCAGCGGGCGATTGAACCTACCGCGGCCGCGCCAGCACCAGCGTGATGTCGTCGGGCTGCTCGTTGGCTCCGATCCACTCCATCACCGCTCCGGTCACCATCTCCGCCACCCGCTCCAGCGGCAGGTGCCGGTGGTCGCGGATGATCTCGAGGAGCCGCCCCTCGCCGAACTCCCCGAACTCGTTCTCCGGCTCGGTGATGCCGTCACTGAAGGCCACGAAGATATCGCCCGGATTCATCCTTACCTGCCGTTCCTCGTAATTCTGGTCGTCGAACAGCCCGATCACCAGGCCGGGCGTGTCCAACCGGCGGATGCTGTCGTCCTCTCCGATCAGCAGGGGCGGCAGATGCCCGGCATTCGCGTAGGTCAGGGTGCGGCTCGCTCCGTCGTAGCGTCCCAGGAACAGCGTGGCGTATTTTTCGGTGGGCGTGCTCAGGTACAGGTGCCGGTTCAGCAGCGTGAGCACATGCGCGGGTGAGAAGTCGCCGTCGGGCGGCGCGCCGGAGGTCACTTCCATCACGTGTGTCGGCCCGTTCGCGCGCCCGGCCGCCACCAGGTGCCCGCGCATCGCCGGGATGCGCCCGTATTCGTACGCCCGCACCGCCGAGTGCAGCGTGGCCATCAGCAGTGCCGCCGAGATGCCCTTGCCGCTGATGTCCCCCACCGCGATGCCCAGCTTCTCCGGCCCGAAAGGCAGAAAATCGTAGTAGTCGCCGCTGACCGTCCGCGCCGGACGGCAGAAGCCGAACACTTCCAGCGATTCCACCTCCTCCGGCAGCCGGGGGAAGAGCTGCGCCTGCACCTCCTGGGCGATGGCCAGCTCGTTCTGCAGCCGCTCCTTCTCCTTCTGCTCGGCGATCAGCCCTTCCAGCGATTCGGTCATGGAGTTGAACGAGGTCATCAGCGAAGCCAGCTGGTCGTTGGAGCGCACCTCGATGCGGTGCCGCAGGTCGCCACGGTTGATGCGCTGCGTCGCCTGGTAAAGCTCATGCACCGACCGCGTGATGGTGCGGGTCAGCCCTACGCCGATGAACAGCGCCACCAGCTCGATCACCCCGAAGAAGATCGCCGTTCCCAGCAATACGTAGAGGATGACCGCGGTCAGCGTGCCTAGCGTGCGGAACAGCCGGTCGTAAAGCGCCGACACCCGCGTGCGCACCACCAGCCCCTTGGTGAGCGCCTGCCCGTTGCTCCAGTCGGTCATGGGGAACAGCGACAGGAAGCGCAGGTCGGCATCCAGGCGGTTGCGCGGCGCCGGCATGGTGCCGCCGCTGACGCTCGGCAGTCCGCCGCCGCCCGCCTGCCTCAACTCGTCGCCGGTCACCAGCTGCGAGCGGTCTTCCTCCGAAGGACTGCGGATGGTGAGCCCCGGCTTGGAGGCCGGACCCTCCTCGACGGTGATGTCGCTCAACGAGATCTCGCCCAGGTTGCCGGTGATCTCGGGCAGCGACCCAGCGTCCAACGGCATGCTGGAGACCACGGTCAGCTTCTCGTTGCCGACCGCGACCGTGCTGGCCACCCGCAGGTACACACCCGTGGCGTCGAAGACGACCCCGCTGAAATCCTGCTCCAGCCAGGCCGGACGAGGCAGCGGGGGCGCTTCCTCGGGCCCCTCGATCCGCGTGCTGCGCCCCCGATACCACATGGTAACGGCCCGGTTCTTCCAGCGCTCGCCCACCTGCGCCGGGGCGCGCAGCGCCGGCGCCACTTCGCGGAATTCGCTCTTGCGCACCCCGTGCGCCATCTCCGCCGCGATGGTGGCATTCGCCGCCTCCAGGCTCTTCAATTCCGCCTGGATATCCGAGGTCGCCAGATACGTGGCGAACTGCCCCCCGAACAGATACGCCGTCCCCACCGCGATGGTCGCGATCAGCAGCACCGGGATCACCCCAATGAACACGTAGGTGACGATCAACCGGTTGCGCAGCCGCCACAGCAGCCGCTCCCGCAGCCAACGGAACCCCAGGATCAGCCCCAGGACCGCCAGCAGGGTGGTGAGAAAGACGATCCATCCCTGCAGCGAGCCCTCGCCGCTCGGCCGCACCAGCGCCTGGACGTTCTGCACGAAGTACAGGAACAGGCCCACCACCAGCAGGTAGAGCGTGAAACGTCCCAGGCCGCTCTGCGGAGCGGCCTCGCGCAGCTTCATGCGGGCATACCTGAGAAGGGTCTTCATGCCGGGACCGGGGCGACCTCACGATTATAGACGCCGCTGCCGCGCGGCCGTTCCTGCGGAAAGGCTTGCCGGACGCCTGCCCTCAGATACGCAGGCGGGCGTGCGAAGGTTCGTTCCCGCGCGTGCCGGCCCGCATGTTGCGGTGGTCACGGCTTCGGTTGAAAAGCCTGCCGGGGCACCGTACACTACCCCTCGCTCAGGACCTGACAGTAGAGGTCGCCTCTCGGGCAGCGCGTGCGCGATTTGTTGTCGCGGCTGCGGGACCCCAGGCGCGCGCGGCCTTCAGCGCATCGAGTGCACCGGCCCCTGGCCGCCGTACTTCTTCGTCACCGCCCTGGCCGGCGGGGACCTGGTGTATGTGGGCCTGAATGTCGTTCTTACTCCGTCGAAACCTCGCTTCGCCACCTGTATCCGGCGGGGCGGTTGGAAGGGAAGCCGCGCCGCTGAGCGCCCTTATGTCCGTTCTGCCCTATTGCATGGTCGAAGCCGATCAGAACGTGGCGCCGCCCCCTGCCGGCTTCCGTGGCCTGCCTGTCCTGCGTCGCGGCGAGGCCGGCGTCGCTTGCTACTACTCCCTCCTGGAGAAGGTGCCGGAGAAGCTCACCAAGGACGACGCCGTCGCCTTCTACGCCGTGGTCCGCGACATCTTTGCCCACACCGGGGTCCTGCCCTTCCGCTTCCCCACTCTGCTGCAGGACGAGAACGAGCTGGAGGAGTACCTGATCACCAACGGCGGCGAGCACCTGGACACGCTCCAGCGCCTGCGTGACCGCGTGCAGATGGAGGTCCGGCTCACCTACGCCGGGGCGCGCGCCGCCGGCGCCGAGTCCGGCCGCAAGTACTTGGAGACCCGCCAGGACGCTCGCCAGGCGCTGCAGAACACGGCGGCCGCCGCGCGCCACGCCGCCGGCCAGCTCGCTTTGGGCTGGCGCGAGCACGATTTCTCCTCCGGCCTGCGCTGCTACGCCCTGGCCTCCCGCCAGGACGTGGACGCCTTCCGCAAGGTGCTGCATTCGCTGCATCCGGAGCACGACGTCAAGGCGGTGGTCAGCGGTCCCTGGCCCCCGACTGAGTTCATCCATGAGCCCGACGTCACCGAATAAACCCCGGCAGGTCTCGCCCGCCGAGATTACCCGCGGCGCCGGGCCGCTCGGCCCGCCAAGACTGTAGGCGCTCTACCCCAAGCTGCCGACTGGCGACTAGATCTCCGGATAAATGTCGAAGAACGACTGCAGGCTGGTGTTCAGCTGCTTCTCGATATCCTCCTTGCTGCCTTCCAGCAGGTGCATGGTCACCCGCGCCTCGCGCCCGTTCTTCAGTTTCACCGGCGCGTCGCCCACCTCCACCACCTCGTCCGCCGGCAGCAATCGCATCCCGTACACCAGCATCAGCTTCGCCATGGCCCCGGATTCTACCTCTGCGTCCTCCGCGAGTCCTTCTCGGCGACCTCTGCGGTTAAAATCTTTTCGCCTGCGCCACCCCTACATTAGAATCCCGCCGTGCCCTCCCTTCGCCTGCCACTCATGGTTCTCGTTCTCGCCGTCGCGATGACCGCGCAGGAGCAGCAGCCCTCCGTCACCAAGGACGGCATGAAGGTGCAGATCAACGTCATCAACGTCTGCACCCCGGCGCCGGAGGAGCAGCAGGCCATCGCCGCTGCCTTATCCAAGCTGCCCCGCGCCGCCCGCTTCGCTCCCGACTTCGAGGTCTCCCGC
The DNA here is from genome assembly GCA_964439635.1 of uncultured Terriglobales bacterium. Lineage (GTDB taxonomy): Bacteria > Acidobacteriota > Terriglobia > Terriglobales > Acidobacteriaceae > CAYTPH01. The sequence goes on along the minus strand of CAYTPH010000040.1, from coordinate 9,118 downwards.
GGCCGCACCACCCTGCCCGACGCCCCGGTCTCCCGCTGGGTCCGCATCCGCCGCGAGTTTCTCCCCGAGTCGCCTTACATCAACGTCCAGTACTCCTTCAGCGCCGACGACCAGAACCTGATCGAGACCCTGGTCTTCCGCCTGCGCGACCCCAGGGAGGTGCTCCTGGTCTCGATCGAAGACAATGTCTCCGCCGCCGCCGCTACCCCCGCCACGCTCCTGGCCAGCGACACCCCGGCCACCCGCATCAAGGTGGAGCGCTTCGGCAAGAACTCGCTCGGGCTCTCCCGCTGCCCCAACGCCGACCAGGCCGCCTACCAGCCGCTGTTCAACCGCGCTTCCGAGGTCCTGGCCGCCTTCCGCCAGGCCCTGGGCGTGCGCCGCGCCGTCCCCGCGGAGCTCGCCCGCGTCGGCGCTCCGGCCCCTCCGAAACAGCCGTAGCTGAATCAAATATTGATAGAAACGAATCTAAGAACCGACATGAACGACATCCGCGACACCGTGATCATGGGCTCGGGCTGCTCCGGCCTGACCGCCGCCGTCTACGCCGCCCGCGCCAACCTCAAGCCGCTCGTCCTCCAAGGCCACGAGCCCGGCGGCCAGCTCTCCCTCACCACCCTGGTGGAGAATTTCCCCGGGTTCCCCGACGGTATCCAGGGCCCCGAGCTGATCGAGAACATGAAGAAGCAGGCCGAGCGCTTCGGTGCCGTGGTGGAGACCGGCCACGTCAGCAAGGCCGACCTCAGCTCCCGACCCTTCAAGCTCACCGTCGGCCAGAAGGAGATCCAGACCCGCACGCTCATCATCGCCAGCGGCGCCTCCGCGCGCTGGCTCGGCCTGCCCAGCGAGCAGGCCCTCATCGGCCACGGCGTCTCCTCCTGCGCCACCTGCGACGGCTTCTTCTTTTCCGGGAAGGAGATCACCGTCATCGGTGGCGGCGACACCGCCATGGAAGAAGCGCTCTTCCTCACCCGCTTCGCCAGCAAGGTCACCATCATCCACCGCCGCGACGAGTTCCGCGCCAGCAAGATCATGCTCGACCGCGCCAAAGCCCACCCCAAGGTCGCCTTCCTCACCGACACCGTCGTGGACGAGGTCTATGACGTCAGCAGGAAAGAGGTCACCGCTCTCAAGCTGCGCAACGTGAAGACCGGCAAGCAGTCCGATTTCCCCACCAGCGCCATGTTCCTGGGCATCGGTCACGTGCCCAACGCCAGCATGTTCCAGGGCCAGCTCGACCTCGACAAGGACGGCTACGTCCTCACGCAGGACTACGTGTTCACCCGGTGCCCGGGCACGCCGGAGCGGGTCGCGGGCGTCTTCGCCTGCGGTGACGTGCAGGACCGGCGCTACCGCCAGGCCATCACCGCGGCTGGTTCCGGATGCATGGCAGCGATGGAGGTGGAGAAGTTCCTGGAAGAGCACGGCCACTGATTGGTTCCATGTGGAACATCAACTAGCCTATAAATAAAACAAAATAAGACACTTAATTGAAATGCTGTTTTCCGCTTGACAAGCGGAGAACTGCGGTAGCAAACTTACCATTGTTAAGTGAACGTTGTTATGTAACAGACTAACGTTATGGGAATCGCACAGCGCAGAGAGCGAGAGAAGCAGGAGACGCGCAACAAGATCCTGGAAGCGGCGCGGGAGATGTTCGCCAACGAAGGCTACGAGGCCGTGACCATGCGCCGCATCGCCGAGAAGATCGAGTATTCGCCCACGGCCATCTACTTCCATTTTCCCGACAAGCTGGCGCTGTTCCGGGAGATCTGCTTCACCGATTTCCGCGAACTGGGCCGCCGCTTCTTCCAGATCGCCAAGGTCGAGGACCCGGTGGAGCGGATCCGGCTGTCGGGCCGCGCGTACGTCGAGTTCGCGGTCCAGAACCCCAACCACTACCGGCTGATGTTCATGACGCCGCACCCGCCCGGCCACGACGAGGGCGCGGAGATCGAGAAAGGGAACCCGGAGCAGGACGCTTACGCCTTCCTGCTGGACGCCGTGGAGCAGGCGCTGCGGGCCGGCCGTTTCCGCCCGGAGCTGAACGATGCCGACCTGATCGCGCAGACGCTGTGGGCCGGGGTGCACGGAGTGGCGGCGCTGCATGTCGCCATGTGCCAGGACGAGTGGGTCCGATGGGCGCCCCTGGAGAAGCGGGTGGACCTGATGATCGACGGCGCGCTGCGCTCGCTGGTGCGGGAAGGGAAGTGAGCCGTGGCCGTCAACCTTGCCCGCAAGAACCTGCTGCATGACAAGCTGCGCTTCGCCATCACCGTTGCCGGCGTGGCCTTCGCGGTCACCCTGGTGTTCGTGCAAGTCGGCCTGTTCATGGGCTTGCTGGACAACGCCACGGTCACCATCGAGCGCCTGCCGGCCGACCTGTGGGTGGTGTCGAAGAACACGCCCAACATCGATTTCGCCAACACCTTCCCGGAGAGCGCGGTGTACCGGGTGCGCTCGGTGCCGGGGGTGGAGCGCGCCGACAACCTGATCGTGTGGTTCATGTCCATCGCGCTGCCGACGGGGGCCAAGGAAGGCGTCGAGGTCTACGCCATGGAGGACTTCGCGCGCTGGGGCCTGCCGTGGAAGTGGACGGGGGCGGAACTCGCGGACCTGAAGCGCGGGCCCTACCTGTTCCTGGACGCCTCGGCGGAGAAGCGCTGGGGGCCGTTCCGGGTGGGCGAGTACCGCGAGGTCCTGCAGAACCGCATGAAAATCATCGGGCGAACTGAGGGGGCGCTGTCGTTCACCACCACGCCGCTGGCCTTCGTGGATTACGAGCAGGCGCAGCGGCTGGAGCCGGCCAGCCTGCGGGGCAACACCAATTACATCCTGATCAAGCTGGCGCCGGGAGCGGACCGGGAGCAGGTGCGCGCCGAGGTGCAGCGCCGCCTGCCCTACCAGGACGTCTACACCAAGGCGGAATGGGCGGAGCGCTCGCGCATGTACTGGGTGGAGAGCACGGGGCTGGGGCTGAACATGGTGCTGACCGTCTTCCTGGGCGTGCTGGTGGGCGTGGTGGTGGTGGCGCAGACGCTCTACACCTCCACCATGGAGCACATCAAGGAGTTCGGGACGGTGAAGGCCATCGGCGGCAGCAACGCCGATATCTACCGCATCCTGGCGGAGCAGGCGGCGATCGCGGCGGTGGCGGGCTTCCTGGCGGGCGGGCTGATGGCGCACTTGCTGCAGCCGGCGATGGCGCAGCTCGACCTGAAACTTTTGATATCGCGCGAACTGGCGGCGATCACCTTTGTGGGGACGCTGGTGATGTGCCTGGCGGCGTCGATGGTGTCGTTCCGCAAGGTGGCGGCCATCGATCCGGCTCTGGTATTCCGAGGGTGATCATGTCGGCATTGAACGCACAGCAGATCGAGAAGACGTTCCGCGAAGGCGCGGAGACGGTGAACGTGCTGAACGGCGTGTCGCTGGAGCTGGACCGCGGCGAGATCGTGGCGCTGGAAGGGCCGTCGGGCTCAGGCAAGACCACGCTGCTCTCCATCGTGGGCTGCATCCTGACGCCGTCGAACGGCCGCCTGGTGGTGGACGGCGAGGAGGTGGACGTGCGCCGACCGGAGGCGCTGCCGGAGGTGCGCAAGCGCTCCATCGGCTTCGTCTTCCAGCAGTTCAATCTCTTCCCGGCGCTGACCGCAGCGGAGAACGTGGAGTACGCGCTCAACGTGAAAGGCGTGCGCGGGTCGAAGGCCCGGGAGGAAGCGGCGAGGGTGCTGGAGGCCGTCCGCATGGGCGACCGCATGAACTTCCTGCCCCGCGACCTCTCCGGCGGGCAGAAGCAGCGGGTGGCCATCGCGCGGGCGCTGGCGGGTCAGCCGCCCATCCTGCTGGCCGACGAGCCCACCGCCAACCTGGATTCACACGTCGGGGGCGAGGTGCTGGAGATGTTCCGCGACCTGGCCAAGAAGGAGAACCGGGCACTGCTGGTGGTCACGCATGATCCGAAAGTCCGCTCCATCGCCGACCGGGTGGTGCAGATCAGAGATGGAAGGCTAGTGGCGTAAGAAGAAAAACCCCCACCCAAGCCAAAATCGCGCTTGGGTGGGGCACCCAGAGGAATTCTGTTGGAGTCAGTCATGTCGCTCTTAAAGAAGATCTCGCTGCCATTTGTGGGGATCCTGCTGGTGACGGCGCTGGTGTGGCAGGGCCGCGTGGTCAGCAAGGCGAACGGTGTCGCCAAGGCGGCGGAGACGCCGGCCGCGGCGGCTGCGAAAGTGATCAAGGCCGAAGGCCGCGTGGCTGCCTATCCGGGCTCGGAGGTGACGGTCAGCACCGACGTCGCCGGGACGGTGGTGCGGCTGCTGGTGCGGGAGCAGGACCAAGTGCGCCAGGGGCAGGTGATCGCCGCACTGCGCGCCGATGACGCCCGCGCCGAGCTCAACGAAGCGCAAGCGCGGGTGAACGAGGCCGAGGCCGACCTGCGGCTGTTCGACACCGAGGTCAACCGCGCCGAGAGCCTGTACCTGGCGCGGGTGGGCACGCGACAGTCGGTGGACCGGGCGCAGCGCGACCGCGATGGCGCCCGCGCCCGCCTGGAGACGGCGCGCTCGGCGGTCCGCCGGCTGGAGGCGGTGCTGGCCAAGAGCCGCATCTTGGCGCCCATCAGCGGCACGGTCATCGTGCGGCAGGTAGATGAGGGCGAGGCGGTGAACGAGCGCCAGCCGCTGCTGACCATCGCCGACCTGCGGCGGGTGCGGGTGGAGGCCGAGGTGGACGAGTTCGACGCCGCCAACCTGGCGCTGGGCGCGAAGGCGGACGTCATCGCCGAGGGCTACGGCGAGCAGTGGAAGGCCACGGTGGAGGAGATCCCGGACGCGGTGAGCCCGCGGCGCCTGAAGCCGGAGGACCCGGGGCGTCCGGTGGACACGCGGGTGCTGCTGGCCAAGCTCGCCTTCGAGAAGCCCACACCGCTCAAGCTGGGGCAGCGGGTGGAAGTGGTGATCCAGGCGGCGCGCTAGTCGCGAGCTACGAGTCGCGAGCTACGAGTCGCGAGCTGGTTTAGAACGCCTTGTAGGTGAATGGGAATTCCTGCGGCTTGCCCTCGACTGTCTTGCGCAAGATGACGGTGAGCCCCTCGGGGGTCTTGCGAAAGACCAGCGCAGCTTCCTTGTTGTCGCGCTCGAAGGTGGCCTCGCCGGGCTTGAAGCTGGCCAGGGAGAAGTTGTAGACCTCGGTCTTCTCCTCGCGTCCGATCAGGCCCAGGTCGAAGTGTTTCAGGCGGAGCACGGGGCCGTTGGGTGTCTGCTCGATGGCCAGCAGCTCGTACATCTTCACCTTGCCGTCCTTCATGTGGCGGTACATGCCCATCATGTTGTCGCCCACCGCGGCGCTCCAGTGCTCCTCAAAGACCTGGTTGCCGGCCTCGAGCTTCCATTTCCCGGCGATGAAGGAGAGGTCGTTGAGGGTGACGTCCTTGGGCTGCTGGGCGAAGGTGGCAGTGGCGATGAGGAGCAGAACAACGGCGGCGATCTTCTTCATGGGTTTCTCGCGGAGCGAATGAGAGTAGCACGGAGGAGCGATCT
>CAYTPH010000040.1:0-3478 GCA_964439635.1 uncultured Terriglobales bacterium | reverse complement strand
ATGGAAAGGATTCAGCTGCCGGGCTGAGCTTCCGGCGACTTCTTGGCGAGCACGGCCTGGTCGAGCATGGGCAGCCAGCGTTCCTTCACGGCGATGAAGTCAGCCCAGTCGGACTTGGCCACGGGCAGCGCCGGCGGCAGCCGCAGCGACTCGAAGTTGCGGAACTGGCCGCCCTGGCGGATGCGGAAGTCGAGGTGGGGCCCGCTGGCCAGCCCGGTCATGCCCACCCGCCCGATCACTTTGCCTTGCTCCACGTTCTGGCCGTTGTGTACCAGGATGCGCGACAGGTGCAGGTAATAGGTCTCGAAGCCGTTGGAGTGGCGGATCTGCACCATGTTGCCGCCGCCGCCCTTGCGTCCGGCGAAGACCACCTTGCCGCTGCCGATGGCCTGCACCGGAGTGCCGATGGGAGCGCCGTAGTCGGTGCCCAGATGCGGGCGGCGGATCCTCAGCACGGGATGCACGCGGCTGCGGCTGAAGTGCGAGGTGACCGGCGCGGCGAACTTCAGCGGTGATTTCAGAAAAGCTTTCTTCAGCGACTTGCCGTCGGGCGCGTAGTACGCGGCCGCGCCGCTGGGCTCGCGGAAAAGCACCGCCTGGAAGGGATGTCCCGCATTCCGGTACTCGGCGGCGAGGATGCGCCCGTAGCGCACCAGCTCGCCGTAGGTCTTCTTCTCCACCACCAGGCGGAAGACGTCGCCGGGCTGGGGGTCGGTGTAGAAGTCGAGGTCCCAGGCGAAGATGTCGGCCAGGGCGACGGCCAGCTCGGGGCGCTCGCCGGCGTCAAGCACGGCGTTGAAGAGGGCGTCTTCGACTTCGCCAGCCACGGTGACGACCTCTTCCACGTAGGGGATCTTCTTCAGCTCGGCGCGGTAGCCTTCCTGCGTGCCGGTGATCCACAGCTCGTTGTCGCCGTCCATGCGATAGCGGAGGAGGCGCAGGCGGTCCGCGGCGATGCCCATCCAGACGTCGTGCCCGGCGCGCATGCGGCGCAGGTCCGCGACCTTGGCGGCCTCGCCGACGATCGCGTTCACCGAGGGGCGGTCCAGCCCCTCCTCCTGCAGGAAGCCGGCGAACGACTCGCCGCGGCGCAGCGGCCGCTCGCGGTATTCGACCAGTCGCCCCTTGATGTCTTCGGCGTGCGCCCTCGCCAGTCCGACCTCGCGGGAGTAGCCGGTGTTGGCCGCCGCCAGCTCATGGAACGAATGCGCGACGAAACCGGCCCCGGGAAGGGCCAGGAGGGCGCAGATGATGAGCAGTCGCAGTCTCATCCGGGGTGATGGTGGCTCAGGCTGCGGCGTGGAACAAGTGCCGCTCGTGCTTCCGGCAATGTAACCCGCGGCCGGGGCGAAGAGCAACCGGCCTGTGACCAGGCTTCAGTCCCCGCGGCGGGCGCCGCCGCGCTTCTCCACGCTCATGAACCCCTCGGGGATCCCCGCCATCCAGTCCTGGGACTCCCACTTGGCGCCGGCGAAACGAACCTGCAGGAAGTGCAGCGCGGCGCGGGCGATGGCCTCGTACCCCAACTTGGCGTCGGGCCCGGCGAGCGACCACGCCGGCACCTTGGCGGAGCCGAGGACGGCCGGCACCATGCCCTCCAGCGCGTTGAAGTTCCCGTGCCGCAGCCGCGGGAAGATGACGATGTAGTTGGCCCCCGGCGTGTAATCGAAGAGAGGGGGCACGGGTTTGGTCTTGCCGTCCGTTCCTTTTTCTTCCTGCAGGAAGACGTAGGAAGCGCGGACGGTGGCGGGCTGGATCTTCTCCGCCCAGCCGGGGGCCTGGTAGGGTCCTGCGTTGTGGAAGGTGGCGGAGCTGAGGCTGAGGACGGCGTCCACCTCCGGGTCGCTCATCTGCAGGCGGGTGGCAGCCTCGCCGGCGTAGCTCCAGGTGGCTAGCGCCAGCTCGCGCTCGCTCACGTTGGGCCGCTTGCGCAATTCGGCCAGGGTGGCGCGCAGGTCGGCGACCTGCGCGTCCAGGGCTTGCAGTCTCTCCTCCGGGGTCTTGAGCTGCATGGGCAGAGGGCGGTGCGCTCCCTTGGGACGCGCGAACGCCACCACATAGCCCTGGCTGGCCAGGAACTCACTGAGCACCGATTGCGCCACCTCGGTGGAATAGCGCACTGACCAGAGCACCAGGGGGAAGCGGCCGGTGGCAGGCGCGGCGTCGCGCACCGCGAACATGGGAGTGGCCAGGAGCTGGCGCACCGCGGCCTCGTCGAGGGCGCCGCCTTCGCCGGTGATCGCGGTGGAGACGTCGGCGCGCAGCTTCTCGCCCTCGAGTCCCTCCCAATCCGCCAGCCGCCAGTAGTCGCCGAAGGTGACGGGCGCGGCGCCGGCGGCGCCGGCGGGATACCAGGTGGTGATCTGCAGCTCGCCGGCCGCGTCCACCCGCAGGCCGACGGCGTGCTTCCCAGGCTTGAGGTCGCCCCAGAAACGGGGAGCGGCCAGCGCGGGTGTCGCGGCCAGCACCAGCAACGCCGCCAGGACGGCTCGTACTCTCATGCGCATGACCTCAGGGACGCGATTGGCGGGGCTATGTTAGCGCAGCCGGGGCGGGACGCAAGGGTGTGACGGCTGAACCCCGGATTGTGATTCCCGTCCTAATGACCGGGGCTGCGCCGTATGGTACAAACAACGGTTGCGGTAGCGACTTTTACATGCCCCTTGCCGCCCCGCAGATCGTGCATCTTATCCCCTCCGTTTTCATAGGAGCACCGTGCTAAGGGCTTTCTTCATCTGGCTCTCCGAGAACCGTTCCCTGCGCCACACCGCCGAGCAATCGCGCCTGGGGCAGCGCATGTCCGCCCGTTTCGTCGCCGGCATGACCGTCGAGGACGTCATGCGCGCCACCAGGACGGTGAACGACCTGGGCATGAGCGTCAGCATCGACAACCTGGGCGAGAACGTCACCAGCGCCGACGAGGCCCGCCACAGTTGCGCGCTCTACCACCAGCTGCTCGACCAGATCCAGGCGCGCGGGCTCAACGCCAACGTCAGCCTCAAGCTCACCCACATGGGCCTGGACGTGGACGAGAAGCTGGCCCGCGACAACGTCATCTCCCTGCTGGAGCACGCCCGGCGCATGAACAACTTCGTGCGCGTGGACATGGAGGGCTCGCCCTACACCCAGCGCACCCTGGACTTCGTCCACGAGCTGCACGGCCGGCCGGAGAACCGCGGCTTCGTGGGGACGGTCATCCAGTCCTACCTGAAGCGCAGCGAGCAGGACGTGCAGGACCTACTGAACGCCGGCATCCGCATCCGGCTGTGCAAGGGCGCCTACCAGGAGCCGCCGGAGATCGCCTTCCAGAAGAAGTCCGACGTGGACGCCAACTACGTGCTGCTGATGAAGATGCTGCTGAAGAGCGGCATCTACCACGGCATCGCCACTCACGACGAGAAGATGATCCAGGCGACCAAGGACTTCGCGCGCGCGGAAAGGATTCCGCCGGAGGCCTACGAGTTCCAGATGCTGTACG
>CAYTPH010000039.1:0-14636 GCA_964439635.1 uncultured Terriglobales bacterium | reverse complement strand
CGTTCATGCGGTCCCGCACCTGCTTCTGCAGCACCGGGTCGATGTTGGCCAGGAAGACGAACTCGGAGCTCAGGAACCTGTCGGGGATCTGCGGCTGGAAATCCTGGAAGACGTTGAGGTCGGTGCGGAGCGTCTTGGCCTCATTCAGGTTGTCACCGTACTCGCCCGCCCAGTAGAAGGTCTTGCCCTTCGCGCGCTGGATGCCGCTGGTGTCCACGCCGCGGGTGGTGAGCACGGCCTCGTGCCCGGCGGTGAAGTCCTCGCCGACGACGGCGACGACCCGCACCTGAGTGAAGTAGCTTGCGGCCAGGGAGAAGTAGGTGGCGGCGCCGCCGAGGATGCGGTCCGCGACCCCGTAGCTGCTCTTGATGGAATCGAATGCGACTGAACCAACGACCAGGAGCGACATTCAGGCTTTCGCCTCCTGCGGCCGCAGGTACTTGCCGGCGATGAGGGCGAGCCGCCGGGCGGTCTCCGGCGGGACCAGCTTGGGGTCGGTGATGATGGCCTTGGCCAGCGCTTCGCCGCACTTGCAGGTGCGCTGCCGCGGCATCGCTTTCACCGCCTCCCGCACTACCGAGCAGGCGTTCTCCGCGTTCTTCATCAGGTTGGCGATGATCTGCTCCAGTGTTACCGAGTCGTGTTCCGGGTGCCAGCAGTCGTAGTCGGTGACCATGGCGACGGTGGCGTAGCAGAGCTCCGCCTCGCGCGCCAGCTTGGCCTCCTGCAGGTTGGTCATGCCGATGACGTCGGCCCCGAAGGAGCGGTAGAAGTTCGACTCGGCCTTGGTCGAGAACTGCGGGCCCTCGATGCAGACGTAGGTCCCTCCGCGCTTGCCCGTCACGCCGGCATTAAGGCAGGCCGAACTCAGGACGGCGGACACATCGGCGCACACCGGGTCGGCGAAGGCCACGTGCGCCACCACGCCGTCGCCGAAGAAGGTGGACTTGCGCTGCATGGTGCGGTCGAAAAACTGGTCGGGGATGACGAAGTCGAGCGGGCGGTGCTCCTCCTTGAGCGAGCCCACCGCGGACATGGAGACGATGCGCTCGATGCCCAGCTGCTTGAAGCCGTGGATGTTGGCCCGGAAGTTGAGCTCGCTGGGGAGGATGCGGTGGCCGCGCCCGTGGCGCGCGAGGAAAGCCACGCGGCGGCCCTCCAGGGCGCCCAGGACGTAGGCGTCCGAGGGATCGCCGAAGGGGGTGGTGAGCTTCTCCTCCCGGACCACGGTAAGGCCGGGCATGGAGTACAGCCCGCTGCCCCCGATGATGCCGATCTCAGCTTTTTGCAAGGCTCCTACTCCCGCAGTAGCGTGGGGTGCCAAATCGGCGATTATACAGGACAGCTCACTTGCCCTTGGCCAGCACGGCCTCGCGCAGGCGCGCGGCGGTGGCCGGGTCGAAGCCCTCCATCACCAGCACGCTCGTTCCCCAGGGCTCCACGTAGACGTCGCCCTGATCCGTCACCCACTTGTTCTGGTTAGAGATTTTTCCCGCAAAATCCTTGGCCTTCGGATCGGGCGTAGCCTTGCCGACGCTGCGGTATCGCTGGATGAGCCAACTGGCGTACTCATTGGCGAAGCGGGTTGCGTCGTCGGCGGTCGGCCATTCCGATAGGTAGAAGAGGGTCAGGCCCTTGTCCGGTACCGTGGTGGGAGGAGCGGCGGACGACTTCCGCCAGCCCACGCTGTAGTACCCGCCGCGCCATTTTCCGGTGAGGTCGTCCGCCAGCTTCTCTCCGCCGAACTGCTTCAGCAGCACGTGCAGGTCGAACTGACCCAGTTCCCCGTGATCGTAAGTATGGTAGGAGTCGCCTAGCGCGGGAGCGAGGTTGGGGAATCGAGGAGCTGGACCCCGGCGCACCGCCTCGTCGTCAGAGGCATGCCGGTCGAGGTAGACCTGCGGCTCCATGATCTCGCGCGTGTTGATGGGGGGGTGCTGGAGAGCGCCGTCGAAGGCCAGTTGCTTGCCGCCTTCCTGCATCAGGAAGCGCACGAACTCCAGCCCGTAGGTGTAGGAGAACAGCAGCGACTCCTTCAGATAAAGGGGAGCTTTGCCCAGCACCGGCGATGCTTGCGTCGTCTCGATCGTGCCGCGCTTGAACATTTCCATGAGGAGAGGCACGTCTTGCTGCGTCTTGCCGGCGGCGGCGAGCCAGAAGTCGATCATCACCATGGCCGCCTGGCCCTCGGTGACGGCCTGGCGCGCGGTCATCTCCTCGTCGGGCTCCAGGTCCGGTTGAGCGCCGGCGGAAGGGCGTGCCGAGGCCTTGTCCGCGACCCTCAGCCACTTCTCCAGTCCGAAGTTCTGGTCCTGCAGGGCGTGCGTGATCTCGTGTGCCAGGAACGCGCGCTGCGCTTCCGGCGGGACCCAGTCCAGCAGGTACACCGTCTCGGTCTTGGGATCGTAGTAGCCCGCCACCTGCTCCTCCAGGACGTCGACCAGGAACTTCTCCAAGTCGAAATCGCGCGGCAGCAGCCCGAACTTCTTCAGCACCACTTCGGAGCGGCGAAGGCGGACCGCATTCTCGTCCTCCTTCAGGCGCTGGCGGACGAAGGCACCCACCTCCGCGCGGCTGGCGAGCTGCTTCTTCACCGGCCTGCGGATAGGGAGATGAGTGTCCCGGCTGGCGAACTCCAGGAGCTGGTTGACCGACTGGAAAAGCTCTTCGGCTTCCGCCGGTGAGATCTTCTTCTCGGGGACGGGCTGGGCCGGCTTCGGTTTCTGGGAAGGCGCCTCACTCTTCTGCTGACCGGGGGCGGAGACACACAGCAGGGTCGCCAGCAGGGCGACGAGAAGGGAGGGCCGCAAAAAGCTCGACATAGGAATCATTCTGACACAGCGGGCAGGATCAGACGTGGGCGGCGATCCACTCCGCCGCTTCCCGCGTGCCCAGGGTCCCGCCGATGTCCTGAGTGGTCTTGCGCTGGCGGACGGCCTGCAGCACGGCGCTGTCGATGCGCTGGGCCGCGGCGGACATTCCCAGGTGCTCCAGCATCATGGCGGCGGTGGAAATGGCCCCGATGGGATTGGCGACGTTCTTCCCCGCAAAGGGCGGAGCCGAGCCGTGCACCGGCTCGAACATGGAGGTGCGCCCCGGGTGGATGTTGCCGCTGGCCGCCATTCCCAGGCCGCCCTGCAGCGCGGCCGCCAGGTCGGTGATGATGTCGCCGAAGATGTTGTTGGTGACGATGACGTCGAACTGCCGCGGGTCGCGCACCATGTGCATGCAGAGCGCGTCCACGTACATGTGCTGCGTCTGGATCTCGGCATACTCCCGGGCCACATCCTTGAAGGTGCGCTGCCACAGGCCGCCGGCAAAGGTCATCACGTTGGACTTGTCGGTCATCAGGACCTTCTTGCGGCCGTGCTTGCGGGCATAGTCGAAGGCGAAGCGGACCACCCGCTCGACCCCGCGGCGGGTATTGAAATCCTCCTGCGTGGCCACTTCGTCCGCAGTACCCGGATGCAGAACACCGCCGGCATCGACATAGGGGCCTTCGGTGTTCTCGCGGATGACGACGAAGTCCACGTCCTCCGGGCGGATGCCCTTCAAGGGGCAGAGGGACTCGTCCAGCAGTTTGACCGGCCGCACGTTGGCGTACAGGTCCATCTTGAAGCGCATGCCCAGCAGGATCTCTTTGGCGTGAATGTTCGACGGGACCCGGGGGTCGCCGAGGGCGCCCACGAAGATGGCGTCGAAATCGCGCGCCAGCATGGCAAAGCCGTCCGCAGGGACGGTGGTGCCGTCCTTCAGGTAACGGTCGGCGCTCCAGTCGAAGTGGGTGAACTCGACCGCCGCCGCCGTCGCTTTGACGACCTTCAGGGCCTCGGCAATCACCTCTTTGCCGATCCCGTCGCCGGGCACCACTGCGAGCTTCTTCGTGCTCGTGCTCATCGCTGAGAAGCTACCATGTGCGACTCCGCCGCCGCCAGTCGCGCGTGCCGGTTCGCTATAATCAGGGATTCGGATGGCGATGACGACCGCACAAGACAGACTGGAGCGCGCAGGCGCGCGCATCGGGGAGTTTGCCGGCGTGGCCACTGCCCTGTCGTTCGGCGATACGCCCGGGGAGTTCCGGGCGCTCCGGCAGGATGCAGGTCTGTTCGACCTGGGCTGGCGCGGCAAGCTGGTCATCACCGGCGGCGACCGCATCAAGTGGCTCAACGGCATGGTCACGAACAACATCCGCGACCTCGCCCTGGACCACGGCACCTACAACTTCCTGCTCAACGCCCAGGGCCACATCCTGGCCGACATGTATCTATACAACCGTGGAGAGTACATCCTGCTCGACACGGACCAGTCGCAGCTCGCCAAGGTGCACGAGGTGCTCGAGCAGTTCGTCATCATGGACGATGTGGAGCTCGGCGACGCCGGCGCGAAGCTAAGCGCCCTCGGCCTTGCAGGACCGCGTGCAGCCGAGGTGCTGAAACGGGCGGGCATCGATGTTGCCGCTCTTCAGCCGCTTCAAGTTGCGGACGGCACCCTGGGCAACGCCGGGATCAGCGTCGTCGCCAAGGAGCATGGGTTCGAGGTCTGGGCCGGAACGGCCTTCACCGCGGACATCTGGGACGCTCTGCTCGCGGCCGGGGCGACGCCGGTCGGCGCCGAGGCGCGCGAACTGTGGCGCATCTCGCTGGGAACCCCGCGGTTCCAGGTGGACATCCGCGAGCGCGACCTGCCGCAGGAGACCCGGCAAGAGCGCGCCCTCAACTTCAGCAAAGGCTGCTACATCGGCCAGGAGATCGTGGAGCGCATCCGCTCGCGCGGCGCGGTGCACCGGCAGTTCACCGGCTTCTGGATCCAGGGGCCACTGCCGGAGCCAGGATCCAAGCTGCAGAAAGACGGCAAGGAACTCGGCGAGATCACCAGCGCCGCCACCTTGCCCATGAGCACGGGACCGCGTTCGGTGGCGCTGGGGTATGTCCGGCGCGAGGCCGCCGCTTCTGGCACGGGACTCACGGCAAACGGCGCGACCGCAACCGTGACCGAGTTACCGTTCCAGCTTTAGAGACGCACGCCGTCTCGGAAAAGGGACCATGGCAGAAAAGAAATCCGATTTCGTCGTCACCGACCGCCGCAAGTTCACCTACGAAGGCGAGCGCCGCGAAGAGGCTACGCTTGAACCGGAAAAGGCACCCGAGATCGCGGCGGCGGTGCAGCCGGAGACGGCGCCTGTCCAATCGCAGCCGCCGAATGTGCCTCCGCCGCCGTCCGCGGCCGACCAGCAGGCGCAGAGCGATGCCTACGCCGAGTCGCGCAAGCAGTTCGAACCCTCGCCGCTGAGCGGCCGCTCGGCCAAGGAGTTCGAAATGAACTTCGAGCGCCTGGTGGCCTCGCTTTACATGACGGCGATGATGCAGATGGGGCTGATGCGCGAGGTAGGAGCGCAGCCGATGATCGATGTGCTGGGCGCGCGCCAGACCATCGACACCCTCGCCCTCCTCAACGAGAAGACCAAGGGGAACCTGACCGACACGGAGCAGAACCTGCTGCAGAACTGCCTCTACGAGCTGCGCATGGCCTTCGTGGAGATCACCAACATGATCGCCCGCGGGCCCGACCCGAACGCGACTCCGCCGGAGAAGAAATGAAAGCTGTGCTGACGGTGCTGGGCAGCGGGACGTCGATGGGCGTTCCCACCATCGGCTGCCTGTGCCACGTCTGCAATTCGGCCGATCCCAAAGACCGTCGCACCCGCCCTTCGGTGATGGTGCAGTACGCCGGGCACACCATCCTGATCGACACCACGCCCGACTTCCGCGAGCAAGCCATCCGCGAGCGTCTGCGCGAGGTGGATGCGGTGCTGTACACCCACGCCCACGCCGACCACATCCTCGGCCTGGACGACCTGCGGCCGCTGACCTTCTGGCGCAACGCCAACATCCCGCTGTACGCGCACGTCGAAACCGCCGCCGTCATCCGGCGGATGTTCGCCTACATCTTCGACGGCGACTACAAGTACGGCGGCCTGGCCCAGGTCACCCTGCACGAGATCACCGGGCCGCTCGAGTTGCACGACGTGACGTTCTTTCCCGTGGAGATCCTGCACGGGGACCAGAAGATCCACGGCTTTCGCTTCGGGCAGGCCGCCTACTTGACGGACTTCAGCGAGATCCCCCCGGAGTCGATGGCGCAACTGCGGGGCCTTGACGTCCTGTTCCTTGATGCCCTGCGCCGGCGCCCGCACCCCACGCACTCGACGCTGGAGAACTCGGTCAAGCTGGTGGAGCAGCTCCAGCCCAAACGCGCCTATTTCACTCACATCTCGCACGACCTGGGGCACGAGGAGACCAATCGCTCGCTGCCTCCGCACGCCCAGCTCTCCTACGACGGCCTGAAGGTGGAGTTCGAGATCTGATGCGCGTCTTGCGGCATCTCGACGAGGTCCCCGCCGGCTTCGGCCCGACCGTGCTCAGCGTCGGGAACTTCGACGGAGTGCATCGCGCCCACCAGCACGTCTTGAAGGCGATGGTCCGGCGCGCCGGGGAGACGGGCGCCCGCTCGATGGCGGTCACATTCGAGCCCCATCCGGTGCGGATCTTGCGTCCCGACGCCGCTCCGAAGCTCATTACCCCGGCCGACCGCAAGCTGAAGCTGCTGGAGGCCACGGGGATCGAGGCCGTCCTGGTGCTTCCCTTCACGCGCGATCTGTCGCTCACCAAACCGCGCGACTTCGCCCTTGAGATCCTGGGCAAGCGCCTGCGCGCCCGCGAAGTCCACGAAGGCGAGAACTTTCACTTCGGACACAAGGCGGAAGGCGACGTGCAGCGGTTGGCCGAGTTCGGCCGAGAAGCCGGCTTCGAGGTGAAGGTGTACCCGGCCATGCGGGTGCGGGGCGAGACGGTCTCCAGCAGCCGCATCCGGCAGTTGATCGGCGAAGGCCGCGTGAGCCGCGCGCGCCACCTGCTGGGCTGGGTGTTCAACGTGGTGGCCGCGCCCGGACGCGGCCGCGGCTACGGACACAAGTACACCGTTCCCACCATCAACCTGACCCGCTACGACGAGCTGGTGCCGAGCGACGGGGTTTACATCACCCGCGCCCGCATCAACGGAGAGTGTTTCGACTCGGTGACCAACGTCGGGACGCGGCCGACGTTCGCGCACGAATCCTTCGCCATCGAAACCCACCTGCTGAACTTCCACGAGATCGAGGTCACGGCCGAGACCACCGTGGACCTGCAGTTCCTGTACCGGCTGCGGGACGAGAGGAAGTTCCCTTCCGTGGAGGATTTGCGCGAGCAGATTGCGCGCGACGTCCGGCGCGCCCGCACCTACTTCCGGCTGGCGGGGCGCGGGGCGTCGGCGTCCTCCTGATACAATCCCGCCCCCATGGTCGCGGCCTCATTCACCCTGAGCAGCATCACTCCCGGACAACGGCGGACGCTGGTCGCCGCCGCGCTCGGCTGGATGCTCGACGCCTTCGACGTCATGCTCTACTCCATCGTGCTCACCCACGTGATGCGCGACCTGGGGATGGCGAAGGACACCGCCGGCCTGCTGAACACGCTCACCCTCTTCGCTTCCGGGCTGGGCGGCCTGCTCTTCGGCGTGATCGCCGACCGCATCGGCCGCACCAAGGCGCTGATGGCCAGCATCCTCACCTACTCCGTCTGCTCCTTCGCCTCGGGGCTGGCGACCAGCGTGGCGATGCTCGCGGTGTTCCGCTTCATCCTCGGGCTGGGCATGGGGGGAGAGTGGAACACGGGAGCGACGCTGGTGGCGGAGACCTGGCCGACCCACCTGCGGGCCAAGGCCCTGGCCATCGTGCAGAGCTCCTGGGCCATCGGCTTTGCGCTGGCGGCGCTGGTCTCGGGTGTGATCGTTCGTTATTTCGATTGGCGGACGGTCTTCTTCGTCGGCGTGCTGCCGGCACTGGTCACCCTGTGGATCCGCAAGGACGTGCCCGAATCGGAGATGTGGCAGCAGCACCGCAAGGACTTGGCGACAGTGACAGCTCCGGACAGCTGACCCGTCCGGCCCCGCTGAGCGAGCTGTTCTCGTCCCCGTTCCGGGGAAAGACTTCCGTCTTGCTGTTACTTAACTTCTTCGGGATGTTCGGCTGGTGGGGCCTGTTCACGTGGGTGCCGTCGTTCCTGTCGCTGCCGGTGGACCAGGGCGGGCGCGGGTTCGGCGTGGCCCAGATGACCACGCTGCTGGTGGTCCTGAACCTTACCGGGATGTTCCCCGGGTACGCCAGTTTCGGCTGGGTGGCGGATCACCTGGGGCGGCGGAAGTCGTTCGTCCTGTACACCGGCATGGCGGCGCTGCTGGTGCCGGTGTACGCGCAGGTGAGCAGCCCGTGGATGCTCCTGGTTCTGGGGACCCCGGTCGCGTTCTTCGGGACGGGGTTCTTTTCCGGCTCGGGGATCATCGGCAGCGAGATCTTTCCCACGCGCCTGCGGGCGCGGGCTCTCGGCTTTACCTACAACGGCGCCAGGGCGATGAGCTCGGTGGCGCCGTACATCATCGGGTACGTCACCAAGCAACACGGCTTCAGCGCTGCCTTCTACCTGTGTGCCGCCAGCTTCTTCGTGGCGAGCCTGCTGGCCACCCGGCTCCCGGAAACGCGCGGCAAGCACCTCGACTAGCCGCCTCCGGCCCGGTCAGTCTGCCGCGACGAACGGTTCGGCCGCTGCCCGCTTCTCGGGCAACTGGATGACCACGGTGGCTACCACCACCACCACCATCCCCAACAACTGCATCGCGGTCAGGGATTCGTGCACGAACAGGTGTGCGAGCACGATGGCGAACACCGGCTCCAGGCAGCTGGTAACGATGGCGCGGGTGGCGTCCAGGTACTGCAGCCCCAGGAAGTAGAACGAGAACGGCAGCAGCCAGGAGGCCAGGGCGAAGATCACCAGAAACGTCCACTGCTCGGACGAATACCCGGCGGCCAGCGCCTTCCAGGGCGGATTCACCAGCAGCCAGAAACCGGCGGCGCCCACCAAGGCGTAGAGCATCACCTTCCAGCGGCTGTGCCGTTCCACCAGGCGGTGCCCCAGCACGTTGTAGACAGCGAAGCAGACGGCCGCGACCAGCGCGGCCGCCACTCCGTAGGGATCGGCGCGGAACTGCTCGTCGGAGCCGAACCCGATGGCCAGCGCGCTGCCCGCGACCGCGGCCGCCACGGCAAAGATGCGCTGCAACGTCGGCCTCTGGTAGTGGCGCGCCAGCATGTACAGCAGCACCCAGATCGGCGCGGTGTATTGCAAGATGATGGCCGTCGCAACCGTGCTCTTGTCGATGGCCAGGTAATAGAAGTAGTTCGAGCCGGTGATGCCGCCGATGCCCAGCGCCAGGCTGAGCAGCAGGTCGCGGCGCGGGAGCGACACCGCGCTGCGCCCGCCGCGCAGCAGCAACACCGGCAGCAGCGCCATCAGGGAGAAAGTGGTGCGGGTCTGCGACAGGATCACCGGATCGATGGCCATGGGCGCACCGGCAAAGATGCGGCCGCTGAAGGCCAGTTTCCCCAGGGTCGCGGCAGTGCCCCAGAGCAGGGCGGCAGTGGCGATCGCCAGATAACCGCGGACCGGATGGGGCTTAGGGGCGGGCAAGGATCTCGTCGAGCCGTTCCGGGTCGAAGCCGATGATGACTTCCTCGCCGACGACGATGGTGGGGGTGGCGCGGCTATGGTAGGTCTCAACCAGTTCGCGGACGGCGCCGAAATCGGCGCTCACGTCCTTGTCTTCGTATTCGATCCCTCGCTCCGCGAGGTAGGCCTTCGCCGTATAGCAGGGCGGTCAGCCGGGCTGCGAAAAAAGGATGACGCGTTTGCCGGTCATGAGTAGATGAGACTAGCAGGCCGTACGGGAGGTTGCAAAAAACATCCGCCTACGGCGCGTACTCGATCGAGGCAGTGATCCTCGCCGTCTTCTGCAGCATCGCCGACACCGAGCAGTACTTCTCTTCGGACAGGCGCACGGCGTCCTCGACCGCCTTCTTTGAGACCTTGCCGCTGACCCGATAGGTGAGGTGGATGGAGGTGTAGACCCTCGGCGGCTCTGCGGCCCGCTCGCCCTCGGCCTTCACCTGGACTTCGGTGAAAGGCTCACGCTTCTTCTGCAGGATGGTGACCACGTCAGTGGCAGTGCAGGCGCAAAGGGCGATCAACACCAGCTCCATCGGGCCATTGCCGAGCTTCTCCGTGCCCGAGTCCACGACCAGGGCATGCCTGCTGGAAGCGATGCCAACGAACCGGTCGCCCTCCGTCCAGCTTGCGCTTGCTTCCACCATCTTTCACCTCTCATTCATCGGCGGTTGTCGGTCTGCGGCTCGGTGTGGATCAGGACTTTGAAAAGACCGGGCACGGCTTGCTTGAAGCGTATCTCCAACGCCGTCGAGACATCGTGGACCCGCGAGAGCGGCAGGCTGTCGTCCATGGTGCAGTGGCAGGAGAGATATAGCCGCTCCCCGACGCGCTTGAATGTGAACTCGTGCACGTCCAGGACCTCCGGGAATTCGGCAACGATGGAGCCGAGCCGCTCCGCCAAGCCCTCGTCCTGGACGATGCGGTCGGTGGTCTCGATGGTGGCCGGCTCGCTCTCGATGTGGGTGAGGATGGAGCTGACCTCCGGCACTTCCTGGCGTATCTCGGACTCCAGGATGGTCACCTGGTCGTGCGCGTCCTTGAGCGACATGCTCTCGTCGAGCTCCAGGTGCTGCTCCACGTGGAGGCGCCCGTCCACGTCCTGGACGCTCACGTCGTGGACGTTGAAGTTGTTTTGGGCGGCCACGGCCCGGATCCGGTCAAAGAGGTTCTCCTCGTGGAGGGCCCGCGGCACCGAGTGCACCACCACGTCGGCGTCGGGAAGGATGGAGTGGACCGTCCGGGTCACCTGGTCGACCACCTGCTTCGAGCGCTGGAAGGTGACGTTGCGCCGCAGCGCCACCGACAGGTCGGCAAAGTAACGGTTGCCGGCGCGCCGGATGCGGACCCGGTCCACGTCCACCACGCCCGGCAGAGCCGCCACGGCATCGATGATGCGGTTGCGGATCCCGGCGGGCGCGGCGTCCAGCAGCGCATCGATGGTCTGCCGCGCCAGCCGCGAACTCACGTACACCACGATACCAGCCACGATCAGGGCGGCCAGCGGATCGGCCACGGCCAGCCGGGGCAACTGGTACTGTCGGCCCAGCGCCACCAGCGCCAGCCCCAGGATCACCACCGCGCTCGACCAGACGTCGGTGGAGAAATGCAGCGCATCGGCTTCCAGCGCCTGGCTGTCGTACTTGACCGCCACCCGCTTCAGGGCGCGCGAGCGCCAGGCGTCCACGCCGATGGAGATGAACATCACCAGGAAAGCGGCGACGCTGGGCTCGACCTCCACGTGGCGGAAGAACAGGCGCTTGATGGCCTCGTAGACGATCCACACGCAGGTGAGCAGCAGCAGGCCGGTCTCGATGAAGGCGGAGAAATTCTCGATCTTGCCGTGGCCGTACTGGTGGTCGGCGTCGGCCGGCTTGTCGGAAACTCGGACGGAGAGGAACGTGATGACCGCCGCCACCAGGTCCAATCCGGAGTGGGCCGCTTCCGACAGGATGCCGAGGCTTCCCGTGGTCACGCCCACCACAACCTTCAGCGTAGTGATGCCGACCGCGGCAAATACGGAGTTCAGCGCGACTCCCCGCTTTTCCTCCTGCATCGCGGCAACTTCGGTCTGGCCCTGCGCCGTGCCCATCGCAGCCATTATCAGGCCCGCGAAGCGGGAAGCCAACTCCACGGCCGCAACACCGCGCTGTGCTAGCATGGCGCGTTCTTCATCTTTCGTCCGAGGTAGGTCATGAACCAGGTAGTCCGAATACTGAGCCTGGCGATGCTGTCGACGCTTGCGGTCGGGCAGGAGCCCGCGTCGGGCGCCGGGAACGCGGCAGCACCACCGGCGCCCAAATCCTCCCCTGCCGCCGAGGTGCCGCCGACAGCGATCGTTTTGAGGATTCCGGGGGTCTGCCCTCCGGCACCCAAGACCGCGGCGAAAAGCGCTGCCGTCCGATGCGAGACGGTGGTCACACGCGCCGAGTTCGACCGCTTCAGCTCTGTGGTCAGCCCCAACCTCCCGCCGGCGCAGCGGCGTACCCTGGCGCAGCGCTATGCCGAGGTGCTGGGGCTCGCCACCCGGGCGCAGCGCGAGAGCATGGACAAGGATCCCCAGGTGCAGGAGCAGCTGCGAGTGGCCCGTCTTCAGATCCTCGCGACCGCTTACAACCGGGCACTGCAGAAGCGCTTCTCCAACCCGACTGAGGCCGAGGTCCAGAAGTACTACGCCGAGAACGGGGCGCGGTTCGAGGAGGTGACCGTCCAGCGCCTCTACATTCCCAAGCCCGTGCCCAAGGAAGGCGAGGCCGCGGACGAGTCCACCGCCAAGGCCCTGGCCGAATCGTTGCGCGCTCGTGCGGCAGCGGGCGAGGGCTTCGAAACGCTTCAGGCCGAGGCCATGAAGGCGACCCGCGACGAAGAAGGTGCGACCGCTCCTCCTACCGACCTGGGCGACCGCCGCCGCGGCAGCCTGCCCCAAGGGCATGAGCACAGCGTCTTCGAGGCTCCCGTCGGGCAAGTGACCCCGGTGTACGAGGAACCGTCCGGCTATTTCGTCTACAAGGTGGTTGCAAAGCAGAAGCTGCCGCTCGCTGACGTGCGCGGCGAGATTGTCAACAGCATCTCCTCCCAGAAGCTGAACGATGCCATGGAGAGCGCACGAACCTCCGTGAAGCCGGTGTTCAACGATGCCTACTTCCCGGAAAAACCGGCGGCGCCTCCATCCGGTCCGCCCGCGCCAGCCAAGCCGGGTTCGGCCGAGTCCCAGGAAAACCAGCCTCCGGAGAAGCCGAACGGCGAATGAGCACGAACCCACGCCCAGCGGTCATCGTCACCGGTATCTCTGGGAACCTCGGTCTTCGCCTGCTTCGCGAGTTGCCCGATTTCGAGGTTATCGGAGTAGACAAGGCGCCGCCGCGAACCGAGCTCCCGCTGCGGTTCGAGAGCGCTGACCTGGGCACGGAGGCCTCCTGCCGGCAGTTGATCGCCCTGCTGCGCGAGACCCGCGCAGAGGCCGTGGTCCACCTGGCATTCGTCATCGACCCGGTGCGCACCGGCGTGCTGGACGTGGACCGCATGTGGCGCATCAACGTAGCGGGCACGGCGCGGGTGATGGAAGCCATCGCCGTGGTGAACCGGACCCGCGGAGCGGTCAGGAAATACGTCTTCCCTTCCAGCGTCTCTGCCTACGGTTCCGACCTGCCGCGCCCGGTCCACGAGGACCATAGGCTGGGCGCGCATACCCTCCCGTACGCGGTACACAAGCGAGAGTCCGACGAAGTCACGCAGGAACGGGCGGCGGAACTGGGCGAATGCCGTACCTATCTGCTGCGTCCGCACATCTTCACCGGGTCCACGATGCAGAACTATCTCGTGGGAGCGCTGCGCGGCACGCCCACTGGCCGGGGCGCCTGGGGTGAGCGGCTGCGCCGCCGCGGGACGCGCCTGCCCATCGTCCTCCCGTTCGGCGAGCAGTACCTCGATACCAAGTTCCAGTTCGTCCACGTAGACGACGTGGCCCGGCTCATCGCCCACATCCTGCGGCGGCAACGGCCCGACCCCCAGCTCACCATCCTGAACGTCGCCGGGCGCGGGCGGTCCATGCGCTTCGAGGAATGCCTTCACCTGGCGGACGCTCGGATCGTCCGCCTGCCGGGACGAGCCGGCTGCCGGATGGCGCTGCGCCTGATGTGGGATTGGGGGATCAGCGGGGTCCCGCCCGAGGCTCTTCCTTACTTCCTCGGCTCCTACACCATGGACACCACCCGGCTGCAGCAGTTCCTTGCTGCTGAATACGAGCAGGTGATCCGCTACACCATCGAAGACGCGCTCAAAGATTCCTTCGTCACACCCGGCGCACGTTCGGCGCAGGCATGATCACTTCTTCCCGCGGTACAGCCCCGCGATCCCGAAGGTATAGGGCGTCCAGGAGACATCACGGAAGCCGGCGGCCCGCATGCGCTCCAGCATCTGTGCCGGCTCGGGAAACCGTTCCACCGATGCAGGCAGGTAGGCGTACGGGCCCTTCACCCCGGAGATGAGCGTTCCCACCATCGGCAGCACGCGGCGGAAGTAGAAGCGATACAGCCTTCCCATTAGTCCCTTCGGTTCCCCGAAATCGAGGATCCCGACCTCGCCGCTGTGGCGCAGGACTCGGTAGATCTCCCGCAAGCCGGAATCGTAATTGGCCAGGTTGCGGAAGCCGAAGGCGGAGGTGGCCAGGTCGAGCGACCCATCCGCCAACGGCAATCGCAGGGCGTCGGCCTCGACCAGCCCGAGATCGCGGCCGGCCTTCTCGGCCGCCCGAACCAGCATGGGATGGGCGAAGTCGGCGCCGAGGATCCGCGCCGGGCCGCATCGCCGCAGCGCCAGGGCCATGTCCCCAGTGCCGCAACACAGGTCGAGCACCTGCGCGTCAGGACGGGCCAGCGTGGCCGCGAAGGAGCGCGCCGCGCGCCGCCACCAACTACTGGCCACGTTCACCGACAGCAAGCGGTTCAGCAGGTCGTAGCGGGGCGCGATGCTGCTGAACATCTCCCGCACCGCGGCGGCGGCAGCACGCTCTTCCCCGAGAAGCGCGCGCTGGTCGGCGAGGTC